>DPBN01000030.1 GCA_003516955.1 Armatimonadota bacterium
CCTCCGCCACGCCGACGGGACTCCGCACCTCTCGTTTGGAACCACCTGCTACGCCTGGCCGCACCAGGAGCCTCGCATGCAGGAGCAGACGCTCCGGACGCTCGCCGCCTCACCGTTCAACAAGATCCGGTTCTGCGTGTTCCCCAAGTCGTACCGCTACAACGAGAACGAGCCGCCGCTCTACCCGTTCGAGGGCAAGCCGATGAGGGACTGGGACTGGAACCGGCCCAACTACGCCTTCCTGCGCCACTTCGAGGAGTGCGTCCGCAAGCTCGACGAGCTCGGCATCCAAGCCGACATCATCCTGCTGCATCCCTACGATCGGTGGGGCTTCGCCAAGATGCCCCGCGATGCCGAAGCCCGCTTCCTCCGGCACGTGGTGGCCCGCTTGGCGGCGTTCCCGAACGTGTGGTGGTCGATGGCCAACGAGTACGACCTCATGCCCGATCGGGACGAGGCGTACTGGGACGGACTGTTCCAGCTCGTGCGGGACGCCGACCCGTTCGGCCACCTGCGGTCGGTGCACAACTGCGTGCGGTGGTACGACCACGCCAAGCCTTGGGTGACCCACCTGAGCGTGCAGGGCGAGGACCTGGCCGCCGGCCGCGACCTGCGGAAGAAGTTCGGCAAGCCGGTGGTGTTCGACGAGGTGGGCTACGAGGGGGACATCGAGGAGATCTGGGGGAACATCAGCGCCCGGGAGATGGTGCACCGTTTCTGGCTGGGCACCGTGTGCGGCGCGTACGTGGGGCACGGCGAAACCTACCGGCACCCCAAGGACCTCCTCTGGTGGGCCAAGGGGGGAGAGCTCCGCGGCGAGAGCCCGAAGCGGATCGCCTTCCTGCGCCGGTTGGTGGAGGAGACCGCGCCGACCGGCCTGACGCCGATGGAAGACGACTGGATGTACTTCAATCGCGGGGCACGCTCGGAGAACGGAAACGTGCTGATCTACTTCGGCCCGCACCAGCCGTCCTGCTGGCGCATGCCCAAGGGCGGGCCCTGGAAGGTGGAGTGGATCGACCCGTGGGAGATGACCGTGCGGGAGATCGCCAAAGGCGCCAAGGAGGGCGAGGTCGTGGAGCTGCCCTCGGCCCGGCCGTACATGGCGCTGCGCCTGACGCGCGGCTGATCAGCCCCGGCCGGAGAGGCGCTCCAGCCCGCTCCCGAGCCTGCACCCGATCTCTGCGGCCGCCTGCCCATGATGCCGGTCCGCCCCGTGGATTGCGCCGCCAGTCCTGCTCTGGCCTCCTCGGCCTCCGTCCGCTCCTGCTGGGCCACCATCGAGGAACTCCGTCCCGCACACCCCGCTCTCCGGCTTACGCTCGACCATGCCGACGGTTCCGGCCCCAGGCGCCACGGAGAGAAACGGGCTTTCAAGAACAACTTCGCCAAGCCTCGCGGCAAGAGCCGCTTCTGGGCCCACGCTCCCTCCGATCTCAAGTGGATCGCCGTCGCCCTCCCCCTGCTCCTTGTGGTCGTGGTCTACAGTTTCAGCGCCAAAAAGCCGAACAATCCGGCAGGGGAATCCGCCATGGCCTCCACCGCCACAGCGCCCGCCGCCGCCGGTTCCGGCCAGCCCTGGATCAAGGCCAACGCCATCCAGCGCTTCATCATGCGCCGCGCCGGCGTGCGCCTGTTCGACGATTTCCGCGGCGGCCTCGGCGCCTGGCAGGGCAACGACGGCTGGGCCAAAACCTGGCGCTATGGCGACGCCACCTTCGTCCAGCCCGGTGACCTGGCCCTGCTCTCCTCCAGCCTCGGCCTCAGCGATTACACGCTCACTTTCCTCGGCCAGATCGAACGCCGCAGCCTGAACTGGGTCTTCCGCGCCAAAGACGCCGGCAACTACTACGCCATGCGCATCGCCGTCACCCGTACCGGCCCCCTCCCCGAGGCCGTCCTCGTGCGCACCGTCGTGCTCAACGGCAGGGAGCGCGAAGTCAAAACCCTGCCCATCCCCTTCCCCGTCCAGGCCGACACCCTCTATCTCGTCCGGACGGAAGTCCGCGGCAACGATTTCACCACTTACATCCAGAACCAGATCGTCGATCACTTCACCGACACCCGCATCAAGTCCGGCGGCGTCGGCTTCTACAGCCCCCGGGGAGACCGGGCGCTGCTGCGTTGGGTGGAAGTGTCCCACCAATACGATTACCTCGGCAGGCTCTGCGCGCTGTTGTCCCCTTACGGCGTGCAGAGCCTGCCCGCTGACTAGAGCCAACGACGAGGTTAGATATGCGAGACAACAACCGCCTGTTGGAGGAACTCAAGCCCGAGAAGGGCACCGCTCTGGCTCGCGCCGTCGCCATGCACCTGGAGGGCAAAGGCCGCGAGGCGCTCCAGGAACTCGACCGCGCCCTCGAATCCGGAGACCCGCCCCGCGAGGTCTATGCCGCCCGCGGCCACATCCAGTTCGAACTCGAACTCTACGACGAGGCCGTCAAAACCTACGAGTCGCTCACCACCATCGACCCCAACGCCCAGTCGGCTTTCTTCAACCTCGCCGTCTGCCAGGAAAAGCTCGGACGCTGGGCCGAAGCCGCCGCCAACTTCGAGCGCGTCCTCCAGCACGACCCAGCCCGCAACGACGCCCGCCTCGGCCTCGGCATCTCGCTCCTCCACCTCAAAAAGGCCGAGCATGCCCTCGAGTGCTTCAACCAGTGCCTCAAGGCCGATCCCGCCAGTGAAACCGCCCTCTTCGGCAAGGCCGTCGCCTTCGAGCTCCTCAGCCGCTTCGACGAAGCCCTCGGCCTCTACCGCCAGATCCTCGCCTCCAACCCCAACGCCGAAGAGCCCATGTCGAACATGATCCACATCGGCATGCGCCGCGGCGACGACGCCCTCGTCTCCGAAATCAGCGAACGCCTCCTCGCCATCCGCCCGTTCTCCCAGACCGCCCTCGAAGGCCTCGCCTGGTGCGCCTTCCACCGCGAGGACTACGATGCCGCCTCCCGCTATTGCGCCAAGCTCGTCGAACTCACCCCCGAGCACTTCGAACGCCGCTACAACCTCGGCGTCGCCCTCCAGAAACTCGAGCGCTTCGAACAGGCCGAAAAATCCTACGAAGAAGCCGCCCGCCTCCGCCCCGACCACGTCCAGACCTGGGCCAACCTCGGCATGATCCGCCAGTTGCTCGGCAACCCGCGCGGCGCCCGCGAGGCCTACGAAACCTCTCTCCGCCTCAACCCCGATCAGCCCGAAGTCACCGCCAACCTCGCCGGCCTGCTCGAAGCCCAGGGACAGACCGAAGAGGCCGAGGCTTTCTACTCGCGCCTCGCCGCGAAGCATCCTGAACTCGCCGACGCCCACTTCCGCCTCGGCTACCTCCGCCTTTGCCGCGGCGACGCCCTAGGCGCCATCGAGGCCTTCGAGCAATGCGTCGCCGCCAACCCCGAGTGGGTCGAGGCCCTCATCAACCTCGGCCTCGCCTACAAACAGACCGGCGAATCCGACCGCGCCCTCCAGCATCTCCAGCAGGCCCTCGCCCTCAAGCCCGATTCCATCGAGGCCCTCCGCGCCATGGCCGCCCTCGCCGTCGAACAGGGCGACGACCCCCGCGCCCTCGAACTCCAGGGCAAGCTCATCGACCTCGGCGAACGCTCCCCCGAGCTGTTCTACAACACCGGCCTCCTGCTCCACCGCCGCGGCCAGCTCGACGACGCCGTCTCCCTCTACCGCGAGGCCATCGTCATGCGCCCGCAGTTCCCTGAAGCGCTCCTCAACCTCGGCCACGCCCTCAAAGCCCAGGGCCGCGCCGAAGAGGCCAAGAGCTACTGGCGCCAGGCCCTCGAAATCAAGCCGGAACTCGCCGAAGGCTACTTCGG
>DPBN01000343.1 GCA_003516955.1 Armatimonadota bacterium
AGCCGGCAGGGAACCCAGTCGGCCAAGACGCGCTCCGAGGTGAGCGGCGGCGGCCGCAAGCCGTACCGGCAGAAGAAGACGGGCAACGCCCGGCAGGGCTCCATCCGCGCCCCGCACTACGCGCACGGCGCCATGGCCCTCGCGGTGAAGCCCCGGTCGTACGACAAGAAGGTCAACAAGAAGGAGCGCCGAGCGGCGATCTGGGCGGCGTTCTCCGCCAAGGTCGAGTCGGGCGACGTCGCGGTGGCCGAGTCCATCGCCTTCGCCGCTCCCAAGACGAAGGAGGCCGCCGGCTTGCTGCAGGCCCTGGGCGTGGACGGCGCCAAGAGGGTCCTGGTGGTCCTGCCCGAGTACGACGAAGTAGCCTACAAGAGCTTCCGCAACCTGCCGAACGTGACGGTCCGCACGGCCCCCGCGAGCGAGGGCAAGTCGGCCGCCCCGTCGGCGAGGGACTTCCTGGTGGCGCACAAGGTCGTGGTGGCCCGGGAGGCGCTGGCTCGCATGCAGGAGGTGTGGTCCAAGTGAAGAGCGCCTACGAAATCATCATCCGGCCGCACATCACGGAGAAGTCGATGAACGCCAGCTACGGCGACCAGCGCATCCTGGACGAGTCCCAGCTGGTCCGCAAGTACACGTTCATCGTGGCTCCGGATGCCAACAAGATCGAGATCAGAAGGGCCGTCGAGGAAATCTACAACGCCGGCCGCAAGCCCGACGAGCGGATCACCGTCACGAGCGTTCGGACGATCCGCCTTCCGGGCAAGAAGCGGCGGGTCGGCATGCGGTCCGTCGGCTACCGCCCCGACCGCAAGAAGGCGATCGTGACCCTCGCGAAGGGTCAGATGCTGGAGGATTACGGAGTCTAACATGGCCACCAAGCAGTACAAACCGACGTCGCCCGGGCGGCGCTTCATGATCACCTCCACCTACGAGGAGGTCACCAAGGGCAAGCCCGAGAAGTCGCTGCTCGCGCCGCGGAGCAAGAGCGGGGGGCGGAACTCGTACGGGCGCGTCACGTCGTTCAACCGGGGCGGCGGCAACAAGCGGCGGTACCGCATCATCGACTTCAAGCGGCAGAAGGACGGAGTTCCGGCCAAGGTTGCGGCGATCGAATACGATCCGAACCGCACGTGCCGGATCGCGCTGCTGCACTACGCCGACGGCGAGAAGCGGTACATCCTGGCGCCCAAGGGTCTCGAGGTCGGGGCGTCGGTTCTGAGCGGAGAGGGCGCCGACATCCTGCCGGGCAACTGCCTGCCTCTGAAGAGCATCCCCCTCGGCACGCTGGTTCACAACATCGAGCTCCAGCCGGGCCGCGGCGGGCAGATGGTCCGTGCGGCGGGCGTGGCGGCCCAGGTGATGGCGAAGGAGGGCAACTACGTGACGCTGCGCCTTCCGAGCGGCGAGATGCGCATGGTGCACAACACCTGCCGCGCCACGGTGGGGGAGGTCGGGAACTCGGACCACGAGAACGAGCAGATCGGCAAGGCGGGCAAGAACCGCTCGCTGGGCCGGAAGCCGCACGTGCGCGGCGTCGTGAAGTCGCCCCGGGACCATCCCCACGGCGGAGGCGAGGCCAAGTCGCCCGTCGGCCGCAAGAAGGGTCCGGTGGACCGCTGGGGCAACAAGGCGCTCGGCACCAAGACCCGCCGGAACAAGCGCACGAACAAGTTCATCGTCCGAAGGAGGAACGGCTGATCGCCGCCTGAGCGCATCGAGGCAAACGTATGGCAAGGAGTCTCAAGAAGGGGTTTTTCGTCGACGACCACCTCATGGAGAAGGTCGTCCGGCTGAACCAGTCCGGGGAGAAGAGGCTGATCAAGACCTGGTCGCGCAGGTCGACGATCATCCCGGACATGGTCGGCCACACCTTCGCCGTGCACGACGGGAGGAAGCACGTGCCCGTGTTCGTGACGGAGAACATGATCGGCCACAAGCTGGGCGAGTTCGTCCCGACGAGGACGTACCGAGGCCACGGCGGGCAGCTTCCCGAGCGGGGGGTTCGCATCCGCTGAGAGGTTCGGCTCGGGATCGGGGCGTCCTGGATCGGGTATCCTAGAGCGCTCCCTTGGCCCGGCGGAGCACCAGCACGTCGAACGAGGAAACGGCTGAAACGATGGAAGTGAGAGCTGTAGCCAAATACCTGCGCGTCCAGCCTCGGAAGGTCCGCATCATCGCGGACGAGATCCGGGGCAAGAGCGCGCTGTACGCCGCCGGGCTGCTCCGGTACCACCCGAGCAAGAGCGCCAGGCTGCTGAGGAAGGTGTTGATGAGCGCGGTGGCCAACGCCGAGGAGAACCACGGGCTGAGCGCCGAGTCCCTGAGGATCGCCACGATCATGGTGGACGAGGGGCCGCGCCTGAAGAGGATCCAAGCCCGCGCCATGGGCCGCGCCAACCGCATCCTCAAGAAGACCAGCCACATCACGGTGGTGGTGGAGGAGGACGCCAGGCCGAAGCAGGCCCCCGCCAAGGGGACCAGGCCGAAGCCGAGGCCGACCTTCGCCGTGCCGGAGAGGAAGAGCGGCAAGAAGTCCAAGGCCGCCGCGGCTCCGACCGAGCCCGCGGAGGTCCAGGAGAACGTCGTGAGCGAGTCTGTCGAGCCCCAGGGCGAGGCTGAGAAGGGAGACGCGTAGTTTGGGACAGAAGATTCATCCAGTCGGGTTCAGGATCGGTGTGATCCGTGGTTGGGACAGCCAGTGGTTCACGGACAAGAAGAGCTACAAGCACAACCTTGTCCAGGACCAGCAGATCCGTGACCTCGTGAAGAGCCGCGCCGGCTTGGGCATCGTCTCCCGCGTGGAGATCGAGCGGGCCGCCAACCGGATCAAGGTCAACGTGGTCACGTCTCGGCCCGGAGCGATCATCGGCCGCGGCGGCAAGGGGATCGAGGATCTCACGAACCAGCTGCAGAGGCTCGCGATGCGGCACGACCGCACGGCGCAGGTGCACGTCAATGTGACCGAGGTCCGCAACCCCGACCTCGACGCGCAGCTGGTCGCGGAGAACATCGCGGCCCAGCTGGAGAAGCGCGTGTCGCACCGGCGGGCCATGCGCCAGGCCATGACGCGCTCGCTGCGTTCCGGGGCCCGCGGCATCAAGATTCTGGTGTCCGGCCGACTGAACGGCGCCGAGATCGCCCGCTCGGAGGGCGACAAGCAGGGCAAGGTGCCCCTGCACACCCTGCGGGCCGACATCGACTACGGCCTCGCCGTGGCGCGCACCCTCTACGGGACGATCGGCGTGAAGGTGTGGATCTACAAGGGCGAGGTGTTGCCCGAGCGGCGCCAGCAGCCGGCAGGCCGGGCCTCCGACGACGGCGCCAGCCAAGGAGACAGCGATGCTACTGCCTAAGAGAGTCAAGTACCGCAAGCAGCACCGTGGCCGCATGAAGGGCAAGGCCACCCGCGGCAACTTCGTGTCCTTCGGCGACTACGGCCTGGTCGCGCTCGAGGCGGCTTGGATCACCAGCCGACAGATCGAGGCCGCCCGTATCGCCATGACGCGGTACATCCGCCGCGGCGGAAAGGTCTGGATCCGGATCTTCCCGGACAAGCCCATCACCAAGAAGCCGCTCGAGACCCGAATGGGCAAGGGCAAGGGTCCCGTCGAGGGATGGGTGGCCGTGGTGAAGCCAGGAAGGGTGATGTTCGAGATGGACGGCGTTGCGGAGGATGTGGCCAAGGAGGCCATGCGCCTCGCCATGCACAAGCTGCCGATCAAGTGCAAGTTCATGACCAGGGCCGAGTCGGACGCGTTGAAAGAGGCGATGAGGAACCCCAAGCCGGCGACCCCGGCGGCCTGATGGAGGCGGAGAGTCGATGAAGGATTTGAAAGCGAAGGATCTTCGTGAGAAGTCGGTGCCGGAGCTGGAGGAGATGGTCCGCCAGCAGCGGGCGAACCTGCACAAGGCCCGGCGGGACCTGGTGTTCCGGCAGACGTCGGACACGGCCAGCATCAAGGTGATGCGGCACAACATCGCGCGTCTGCTGACGATCATCAACGAGAAGAAGCGCGGAGGGGCCCAGTGAGCGAGCAGCAGCCCCAGGCCGAGCAGCGCGGGCGCCGCAAGGTGCGGCAGGGCACCGTCGTCTCCAACAAGATGCAGAAGACGGTCGTCGTGCAGGTGTCCCGGCAGGTCCAGCACCCGCTCTACAAGAAGGTGATGATCCGCTCGCAGCGCTTCAAGGCGCACGACGAGCTGTCCTGCGACGTCGGCGACCTCGTGGAGATTATGGAGACGCGGCCGCTGAGCAAGGAGAAGCGCTGGCGGGTGACGCGGATCATCGAGAAGGTGAAGTGACGGTTTTGGCGCGGGCCCTCCGGCGGCCCGCCCCACGATTCAGGAAGAGGCAATGATCCAGCAGTTTACGAGGCTCAAGGTAGCGGACAACTCCGGCGCGCGCCAGGTGATGTGCATCCGCGTGCTGAAGGGGTCGCAGCCCCGGTACGGTCGCGTCGGCGACGTCATCGTGGCTTCGGTGAAGGCCGCCACGCCGAACATGCCCATCAAAAAGGGCGATGTCGTGAAGGCGGTGATCGTGCGGACCAACCGCATGATTCGGCGCCGCGACGGCAGCACCCTGCGGTTCGATGACAACGCCTGCGTGATCATCAACCCGCAGAACAACGAGCCGCGCGGAACCCGCATTTTCGGCCCCGTGGCGCGCGAGCTGCGCGACCGGAACTTCATGAAGATCGTGTCTCTGGCGCCGGAGGTTCTGTGATGACGAAGCAAGAGATTCGACAGAAGCAGCAGCGCGTGAAGCTCAAGGTTCGCAAGGGCGACTTCGTCCGGATCATCTCCGGCAAGGACAAGGGGCAGGAGGGCTTCGTGGCCCAGGTGCTGCCCGACAAGCAGAAGGTCATCGTTCTGCAACCGAACGAGGAGGACCCGGACCGCCCGCTTCCGCTCAACGCCGCGGTCAAGCACAAGAAGGCGCGCTTCCAGGGCGAGAAGTCGGCGCGCCTGCGGATTCCCGTGCCCATCCACATCAGCAACGTGATGGTGCTCGATCCGAAGACCAAGGAGCCGACCCGCGTCGGGCGCAGGCTCGAGGACGGCAAGCTCGTCCGCTACGCCAAGAAGAGCGGGGAGCGGATTCCGGACGCGCCCGTGATGGAGAAGGAGTGATCCGATGGCGAAGAAGGAACAGCAGCAGAAGAAACCGCCACAGCCCGCACCCAAGAAGGATGCGAAGAAGGAGAAGGGCCAGGCCGCCGCTCCGGCAGCCTCCGCAGGCCCGCAGGTCAAGCTCCCCGAGCCTCGCCTGAAGAAGATCTACAAGGAGACCGTGCTTCCCAAGCTGATGGAGAAGTTCGGCTACTCCTCGGTGATGCAGGCTCCCAGGATCACGAAGATCGTGATCAACATGGGCACGGGCACCGGCGACAAGGATCCCAAGCATCTGGAGAACTCGATGCGGGACATGCAGCTGATCGCCGGTCAGAAGCCGGTCGCCACGGTCGCGAAGAAGGCGATCTCGAACTTCCGCCTGCGCAAGGGCATGAAGATCGGTTGCATGGTCACCCTGCGCGGCAACCAGATGTACGCGTTCTTCGACAAGCTCTGCACCGTCGTGTTCCCGAGGATCCGCGACTTCCAGGGCCTGAACCCCAACAGCTTCGACGGGCGCGGCAACTACGCGGTCGGCCTGAAGGAGCAGCTGGTGTTCCCGGAGATTCCGTACGACACGTTCGACCGCGTGCGCGGGATGGACATCGTCGTGTGCACCAGCGCCAAGACGGACGACGAGGCCCGGTTCCTTCTGAAGGAGCTTGGGATGCCTCTCCGCGAGAGCTGATGCCGGGATCGTGAGCAGTCGGGCCGGCGGGGAGGGCGCCTTTCCCGTCGGCCCGAATCGTTTGGGAGGTGCCGAGATGTCCGTCACCCTAGCGCGGCCCACGAGCGCGGTCCTGAGGAGGCTGCGCAGGTGGTGGGCTGTGTTCGCGATCTACTTTCAGGACGGGATCGCCTACCGGGCGAGCGGCCTGATCTGGATCACCACCGACGTCGTCACGGCGGTGACGATGCCCCTGGTGTGGGCGAGCGCGGCGAAGGGCGGTTACATCCAGGGCTTCTCGGCGGGAGACTTCGTCGTCTACTACCTCTCGATGCTGATGATCGCCTCGTTCGTGACCAGCCACATC
>DPBN01000334.1 GCA_003516955.1 Armatimonadota bacterium
GGCTCTGCCCGAGGCCCGCGGGCCGGAGGCGCTGGTGTGGGGCAGGCCCGACGCCCCGTCGGCCATGGTCGCGTTCCTCGACTTCCGCTGCTGGGCCTGCCAGCTTCTGTTGCGCCAAGCCGAGAAGCCGGTCCGGGCGGGCCTGCTGCGGCTGGCGGTGCTGCACGCTCCCCTGCACGCCGACTCGGAGCTGGCGGAGGTGGCGCACGCCGTCGCGCTCGAGGGTCGCTTCGACCGGCTGGTGGCGGAATTGGAGGAAGCCGGCAAGCCGGGCCGGAGCCCTTGGGAGTGGGCGGAGGCGCGCTGGCCGGGAATCCGAGGGCGCCGCGGGGCCGCAGTCTCCCGCATCGTCGCCCGCCAGGCGGACTTGGCGCGTCGGCTCAACGTTGTGCAGACGCCGACCGTGTTCGCCTTGGGCCCGGACGGGCGGTTCCGGCGGCGCCCTTGGCTCGAGTGCCTGCCGGCGCGCCGGCGTCCCTAAGTCCCCGGACCTCGCAAGACCCTCGAAGGCAGTGTGCGAGGGGATTCGCAAGGTTTCCGCGCCTACTTCGGCATCTTCCGGCCTATAATGGTAGCGAGGCAGGCTCGTCGGAGCCTTCGCCTCGAAACAAACTTCAGGAGAAGGACCTATGAGAAAGCCTCTGCTGGCTTTGTTGCTGGCCTTGATCTCCGTGGCGGGGCTGACGCTGATGGCGCTCGGCCCGACGCTCGAGGCTCAGGACGCCGACTCGGACCAGGTCCCTCCGGGTTGCGAGGGGGCGCTGGAGTGACCCCCCCGGTTTAGGACCTTCGCCCTCTCGCTGACCTTCGTTGCTGCCGTTCTCGGCGGCGCGCAGACCGTCTACGACTCCTACAGCGAGCCGATGGATCGGGACTTCGTCCCTCCCAACGGTACGTGCGGCGGCAGCGGCCTGCGGCTGATGACCTACTGGAGCCCCCCTCGGGAGACCTACTGCGGGTTCGTCGCCTACCGGGATTCGCGCTGCCGAGAGTGGCAGGTGACGCTGTACCGCAGGCAGATCGAGTTCGAGAACCCGTACTGCAAAGGCTGCAAAAATCGCCGACACGGGGTTCGTTCCGTTCGGCTCGTGCAAGATGGCCGAGGGCTTCTGAGGCCGGTCTGACCAGCGCCCGCCCCGCCAGCCCTGGGGCGGGCCGCAGCACTCGCGAAGATGAGAACCTTCTGGATCATCGCCGCCGCTCTCGCCGCCACCGCCGCCTGCGCGCAGGGCTGGAGCGCCAGAGATCGGCGGCTGGAGCGGCTCGGCATCCAGTATCGCAGCCAGATGGACCTCCCAGACCTCCAAACCTGGACCGAGGGCGACCTGCGCTGGGACGGCCGGGAGCGCTACGCTTGGCGAACCCTGTCTCGAACGCGCAAGCTGGACGGCAACGCTCGCTGGGGCCAGCCCACGTCAACCCTCTTCGTCCGGCTCGGCGGCACCTACCTGCGCGAATCCGCCGCAACCGGAGAAGACGGGAAGGTCCGACGCGTGGTGGAGATCCAGAACCGGCCGTTCGAGTCTCAGACCTCGAGGGCTTGGGACGTCGGCCTCCGACCGGGGCCGTGCCTCCCGCTCGCAGGCGGCCTGTCGTTCGTGAACGGAGCTTGGACCCAGACGGCGCCGGGGCGCTACGCGACGCAGAGCGCCCGCCCGCGGTACGAAGTCGCTCTCGCCGAGGACGGCCTCCCATCGGAGGTCCGGCGGGTGTTCAGCCTCGGCCGTTCGGCGGTGTGGACGTACGAGGGCAGAGTCTCCTCCGGCAACCTCAGCCTTCCCAAGGTCGCCACGATGCGAACGGAGGGAGGCTCGCTGAAGATGGTCGAGCGGTACGAGTTCCTGTCGGTCACCGACCGGCCCGCGCCGATCACGGCGGAGGAGGCGCCTTGGCGGGAGGATGGGGTGCTGGTGGTCGACCGCCGCGTGAGTCCCCCCGCGCTGTTTCAGGAGGGCGAGATCCCCAAGCTGAGAGCCAAGGACCCGACGCTCGACTTGGCCAAATTGCTGGACGAGGCGAAGCGCCGATCGAAGGCGTACTTCCGGCGCAAGGGCGGCCACGTGGAGCACGGAAGGGCGTGGACGTGGAGGTGGCCGGGCGCGGGGACGGCCGTGACGGTGGCGGGCCTGGGTCTGTTCGCCACAGGGTTCGTGCTGATCCGCAGGCTGCGACGCGAGCCGTGAGTCGAGCCGGCTGCGCCCCGATCTGGCCCGCCCTGACCGAGGCCGCTTGGCTCGGCGCCTTGGTCTTCGCGGCGGTGTGGCTCGGCGCGATGGCGGCTTGGTGGAGCACCTTCGGAGGAGCCACCTGCTCCACAGACGGTTGCCATGTGGTGCAGGCCTCGCCACTCGCCCGCCCGCTCGGGGTTCCGCTGTCGGCTTGGGGGGCGGGCCTCAGCCTGGCGACCGTCCTGGCGGGGCTGTCGGCCCTGCGCCGCGGCGTCAGCCCGTTCCTGGACCCCTGGACCGCAGGCGGACAGGCCTTGGGGGTGCTGGGCGCGCTCGCGGCCACAAGCTACAGCCTCCTCGTGCTGAGGGCGGCCTGCGGGCACTGCCTGGTGGCGTCGACAACCCTGACCGGCGCCGGCTTGGTGTACGGTCTTGCCGCCCTCAGCGGCTCCCCCGCCTTCGAGCTGCGAGCGCGCCGGCCCGTGGCGCCGTTCGGCCTAGCGATCGCCCTCGCCTGCCTAGTGGCGTCCGCCCACTGGCTGGCGGCCCTGCGCCTCTCGTTCCAAGTGGACCGGGCGGTAGAGGCGCTCGCGCTGCCCGAGGCCCTCGGCCCGGACGGCGTCGTGTGGGGGTCGGCCCGCGCACCCAGCCAGGTGTTGGCGTTCATCGATCCGCTGTGCGAGGTCTGCATCGGCTTTCTGGAGTCGCAGGAACCCCTCATCCGCTGCGGAAGGCTTCGGATGCGCATCCTGGCGGCGTCCGTGCACGGGACGTCGGACGCCGGGGCACTGATGGTGTGCGCCCACCGATCGGGAAGATTCACGGAGTTCGTGCGGGATTTGGCCGAGGCGCTCCGCACCGAGGGCGACGTCCGGCCTTGGATCGTTCGGCGCGCGAGGGAAACCGACCCCGCCGAGCTGGAGCGCGCCCGCCGGATCGCCCGCCGGCAGGAGGAGCTCGCCAAGCGGCTGGGCATCGTGGAAACCCCGACCGTCTATCTGCTCAGCGACAACGGCCGGCCCCGCCGAATCCCGAACACGCTGCCCTAGGGCTCTGCGATGGGAGCTGGTGGGCCCAACAAGATTCGAACTTGTGACCTCACCCTTATCAGGGGTGCGCTCTAACCGACTGAGCTATGGGCCCTCAGCGACGGACATTCTACCCGGTCCGGGGCCGGACTTCAACCCGCCCGGCCCCGGTGTGGCGCCACGCCTAAACTCCGACCTGCTCGATCACCTTCTTCAGCGACTCGGCCGACATCTGCAGGCCTTCCTGCTCGATGAAGTTGGTGACCGGCTCCAGCACGCGGATCACGCCCCGGCGGCCGATCTTGGTCGGCATCGAGAGGCACACGTCCTCGATGCCCAGCGTGCCGTTCTGATAGGTGGAAATCGGCAGGATCGTCCCGCGGTCCAGGAACAGCGCGTGCACGACGGCCATGATGGACACGCCGACCGCCCGGCCCGCGCCGCCCTTCAGACGGATCACCTCGGCACCGGCCTTCTTGGTCTGCTCGAAGATCTCGTGCGCCTGGTCCTGCGAGAACCCTGGGATGCTGCTGAGCGGCACGCCGCTGATCGTAGCCGAGGACCAGATCGGCACCATCGAGTCGCCGTGCTCGCCGAGGATCAGCGCGTGCACGTGCTGCGCGCCCACGTTGAAGTGCGCACCCAGCAGAGACCGGAACCGGCAGGTGTCCAGCACCGTTCCGAGGCCGAACACCTGGTTCGGCGGCAGGATCTCCGACTTGACCGCCAAGTACGTGAGGATGTCCACCGGGTTCGAGACGACCAGGATCGTCGTGTCCGGCTTCAGCTCGCACTCCTTCAGCGAACCGAGGATGCTCTTGAAAAGGCCGACGTTGCGGTTGATGAGCTCCAGGCGGCTCTCGTCGGGCTTGCGTCGCAGGCCGGCCGTGATCACGACGCAGTCACTGCCGTCGACCACCTCGTAGCCGCCGCTGAAGATCCGCGTGCCGTCCGTGAGCGCGGCGCCGTGGCGCAGGTCCAGCGCTTCGCCGTCGGCCATGTCGCGGTTCATGTCCACGATGGCGATGTCGCGGACCAGACCGCCCAACTGAAGCGCGTACGCGGCATCCGCCCCGACGCGACCGGCTCCGCCGATGATGCTGACTTTCATGGTCTTGGGTCGTCTCCTGAAGGATCCGATCGGATTATGGCACCTCGTTCGGGAAGCCGGCTGACCTCGCCCGGGCCAGGAGCTCCTCGGCGAAGCGCGAGCGGCCCGTCTCGCGCAACCGGCGCACATAACCCGCGAACTCCTTGGTCCCATACCGAGCGTGGTGCGGGCCGCCCTCGCGCAGAACGACCTGCAAGGGGTCCACGGAGCGCGGAGAGCGGGCCATGGCCTCGGAGTGCCAGCGATCCAACAGCGCCAGCCCCCGGCCGACCACCTCCGGCATCCGGTCCGCCAGATTCTCCTGCTCGTGGGGGTCGTTCTGAAGGTCGAACAGCATCAGCTCTGGGTAGTTCTTGAACCCGCTGTGGTACGTGCGCGCGAGCAGCCACCGGTCCCACCGCACCGAGCGCTGGCAGGCCCACGCGCAGTTCGAGAGCACCAGGAAGTCGCGCCCCGACGACCGACCCTCGCGCACTTCAGCGGCGAACGAGCGCGCGTCCCATCCGGGCGACGGCTCGCCGCCGACCAGCTCCAGGATCGTGGCGAACACGTCGAACTGGTAGTACAGGCTCCTGTCCACGCGCGGGCCCCCGCCCATCGATCGGGGGAACCGCACCACCATCGGCACTCGGTTGGTGATCGCGTCAGCCGTCTGGTGGTCCCCGTACACCGAGAGCTCTCCTTGGTTCTCGCCGTGGTCGCTACTGACGATGATCAGCGTGTCGTCCAGCACGCCGAGCTCTTCCAGCCTCGACAGGAGCAGGCCCAGGTGGTCGTCCGCGTAGCGGATGCCCGTGTCGTATCCGTCGATCCACCGTCGGAAGGACTCGAGCGAGTCGATCTGGTTGGGCATCCGGGGATAGCTTCGGGCGTAGTCGGGATTGAGGTACGCGCCTCCGGGCTCCTGGGCGCAGCCGGGGCCATAGGTGTCCCAGGTGCGGCGGCGCGCCTCCTCGGTCATCCACGCCGGCGGCGGCTCATCCCGGAACGGGTTGCCGTACTTCTCGGGCGCTCGGTACGGGGTGTGGGGATCCCAGACGTTCACATGCAGGAACCAGCCGTCCTCCTTCCCCCTCCGGTCGAGCCAGTTCAGCGCGAGGGGCACCACCTCGTCGGCCCGCTCCATGCCGCCCTTGCCGGGGTTCGTCCACTCGCAGAACCCGTTCAGGAACCAGTAGGCGGTGTGGCGCTCGGGAAAGGGACTGAACGACACCGGGTGGAAGCCGGCCTGCCGGAACCGAACCATCAGGTGGTCGCCCCAGCATCGGAAGCCGCGCTGTTCCGGCTCCACCCAGGGATCCGCGCAAGCGCCGCCGTGGTTCACAACCCCGTTGCGGATGCCGAATCGGCCGGTGAGGAGCGCCGCCCTCGAAGGCAAGCAAGGCGAATCCGGAACGTAGCACTGGTCGAACCTCACGCCCTCGGCGGCTAGGCGGTCGATGTTCGGCGAGGTGTCGCGGTGGTAGCCGTAGCAGCCCAGGTGGTCGGGCCGCAGCGTGTCGATGTCGTAGTACAGGATCCGCATCCCACACCACGGATTCGCTCCGAGACCCGCGCGCTCCTGCCGTCAGTCCGGCAGCCAGACGTAGAAGGTGGCGCCCTGCCCCGGCACGCTCTCCACCTCCACCTGCCCGGCGTGCCTCTGGACCACGCGCTGCACCAGGGCGAGGCCGATGCCAGTGCCCTCGAACTCGTCGTTGGAGTGCAGGCGATGGAACGGCTTGAACAGGTTCCCGGCGAACTGCGGGTCGAAGCCCACGCCGTTGTCGCGGAACGCGAGCCAGCGCTTCCCGTTCCGTCGTACGGTGAAGAACTCGACCTTGGGCGATGGATTCTTGGACGAGTACTTGATCGCGTTCGAGAGCAGGTTCCCGACCAGCACCTGCAGCAGGCCGGGGTCGCCGCGCACCGAGACGCCCTCCTCGACCACGATCTCCGCCCGGTGGTCGGGGCCTGGGGACTTGCGCATCCGCTCGACCATCTCCTCCAGGCTCTCCCCTTGGTCGGCGGCCCTGGGCGACGACAGCTCGTTGCCGATCCGGCGCACCATCTCGCTGAGGTCAACCCGTTGCGGCTGGATGGGCTGGCGGGCGACCCGCGAAAGGGCGAGCAGGTCGTCGATCAGCTCGCAGTAGTCCTCGGCGTACTCCTTCCGATGGTCGGCGCGGGTTCTCTGGTAACGGTTGAGCGGCATGGATCCCTCCGTTGGGCCGAATGTTCGCAGTCCCACTTTACCTACGCTTTGGGTCTTTCGGCACGCTCCCGTTGCGGGTACGATCCATCGCTGTCGCATGGAACTCCCTCCCTCCCCCAGCCAGCCGTTGGTGGTGTTCGACCAGGTCGAGGTGAAGTACGCCGACAGGGTCGCGCTGGACGGGGTGTCGTTCGAGGTGCAGAAGGGCGAGTTCGTGTTCTTCGTCGGCAAGACGGGAGCGGGGAAGAGCACCGTGCTGAAGGTGATCTCGCGCGAGGTGCGCCATACGGGAGGCCGGGCCCTCCTGAACGGGCGCGAGCTGAACGGCGTGCGACCGTCCGAGGTTCCGCTTCTCCGCCGGCAGATGGGCATCGTGCCCCAGGACTTCGCGCTGCTGGCTGGCAAGCGGGTGTGGGAGAACGTCGCGTACGCGATGCGGGCGGTCGGCGCGAGCGCCAGGGAGGTGCGGCGAAGGGTGCCGGAGATTCTGGAGCGGGTGAACATCGGCCATCGGGCCGACGCCTTCCCCCATGAGCTCAGCGGGGGAGAACAGCAGCGGGTGGCCATCGCGAGGGCGCTCATCAACAACCCGGTTCTGCTTCTGGCGGACGAGCCGACGGGCAACCTGGACCCGGAGCACAGCATCGAGATCATGGAGCTTCTGGCGCAACTGAACGTGCGCGGCACGACGGTGCTGGTGGCCAGCCACGACATGATGGTTGTCGAGCTGATGGGCAAGAGGGTGATCCGTCTCGAGGCGGGGCGCGTGGTGCCGCCCGTGGAGGGGATGGGCCTTGCTTGACCACCTGCTGTTCCTCTTCTCGGAGGCGTTCGTGGCCCTCCGCCGGAACCGACTGATGTCGTTCGCCGCGGTGAGCACGGTGGCGGTCTCGCTCTATCTGCTCGGCGGCCTGGGCTACGTGTACCTGCGGGTCAGCGAGTACGCCGAGCGCATCCCCGGCCAGTTCGACATGAGGGTCTTCCTGAAGCAGGGGACCACCTTCGACCAGATCCGCGAGACCGCGCGGGCCATCCGCGCCATCGACGGCGTGCGGGAGGCGCGGCACATCCCGCGCGAGATCGCTTGGCGGAAGATGCGCGAGCAGATGCCCAAGGAGACGGAGGGCTTGGAGAACCCGCTCCCCGACGCGTTCAAGGTGACTCTGTCCGACCTGTCGAAGGCCGACCGGGTTCGCGCGGCCATCGGGCGCCTCCCCGCGGTGGAGCCGAACGGCGTCGTCTACGACGAGGCCGCCCGCCAGTATCTGGATCAGGGGCTGCGGTTCCTGCGGTGGCTGGGCGGAACGCTCGGCGGCCTGCTCTTCGTGACCGCCGGCGTCCTGATCTACAACGCGATCCAGCTGACGATCCTGGCTCGGGCGCGCGAACTCCGGATCATGCAGCTGGTGGGTGCGACGAGGTTCACGGTGTCTATGCCGTTCGTGATCGAGGGCATGATGCACGGGCTGCTCGGCGGGGCACTGGCGAACCTCCTCGTCTGGGCCTCGCACGTCCACCTCCAGGATCGCCTGTCCAGCCTGCAGGCCACCGCGAACCTGGGCTCTTACCCGGTCGGCTTGGGCTTCGCGGCCTTTTGCGGCGCTGGAGCCGCCTACGGCGCGGTATGCTCGGTGCTGTCGCTAAGGAAGGCGATGAGGCAGACGACATGAGGCCGTATTCGGTGCTGCTGGCGGTGGTCTGCGCGGCGTTGGCGCTCGCCAACCCGGACCGCGCCGCGCCCAAGGCTCCTCGAACGCTCAGCCGGTCGCTGAACAGCATCCGCACGCGCAAGCAGGAGGCCGTTCGGCAGCTGCAGCAGACCAAGAAGCAGGTTCGCACCGTGAAGGGCGACCTTCGCGAGGTGGACGGGCGCATCCAGGAGGTGCAGCGGCGGCTGGAAACCACTACCGACCGTCTGGCCGCCGGGAGGGCTCGGCAGGCGCGGCTGAAGGTGGAGCTCGAAGAGGCGCAACGCAGGCTGGAGGCCAAGAGGGAGGAGGCCCGCCAGCGACTCCGACGCATCTACATGCGCGGCGAGGGGATGGTGCTGGCCGCTCTGGTGGAGTCGCGGAGCCTCGGCGAGCTGGCCTCTAGGCAGTACCTCTACGAGTGCATGGCCCGCCAGGACCGCGCGGTGTTCGAGCAGATCGATGCGCTCTGCCGCGACGTGGCCTCCAAGAAGCGCGAAGCCGACGCTCTGGTGCTTCGCGTCTCGGCCTTGGCGGCCGACCAGAGGCGCGAGCAGGCCGAGCTCCAGCAGGTCCGTGGCCAGAAGTCGCAGCTGCTGGGACAGCTCCTCGACAAGAAGGAGGACCTGGAGCGCGTGGTGCGGATGCTGGAGGCCGAGGAGCAGGCCATCGAGGCGCGCATCCGGGCCTATTACCGCAACCAGAGCCCTGGAACCGTGCTCGCCCCGTTCACCGGTCGGTTCTCCAGGCCGGTCGCGGGGTCGATCACCAGCGGGTTCGGAATGCGGTTCCACCCGATCCTCAAGCGGACGAGGATGCACACCGGCGTCGACATCTCGGCGCCTTACGGGACGTCCATCCGCGCGGCGGCGGACGGGGTGGTGATCGCGGCGACCTACGGCAACGGCTACGGCAACATGGTGATCTTGGACCACGGCGGCGGCTACTCGACCGTGTACGCCCATTGCTCCTCGCTGCTCGTTTCCTCCGGCCAGCGGGTGCGCAGGGGAGAGCCGATCGCGCGCGTCGGCTCGACGGGCCTGAGCACGGGTCCGCACCTGCACTTCGAGGTGCGGGTGAACGGGCGTCCGGTCAATCCCTTGGGCCGTCTTTGAGTCGCCTGCCCGGCGGCAGAATCCAGCAAGAGTCGTGCGGCTCCATGCCCACGTGGGGGTAGTACGTCCTCGCAGCGGGGGCTGCCAGCAGGATGAGCGTCGTTCGCAGCCCGGCGGCCTCGTGCGTCTCGTCGATGAGCCTGCGGCCGATGCCGAGCCCCTGGAACCTCCGGTCCACCGCCAGGTCCGAGAGGTAGGTGCAGAAGCTGAAGTCGGTCAGGGAGCGCGCCACGCCGATCAGCTCGCCGTCCACGCGGGCCGTGACGAGCACGTCCGCGTTGCGCAACATCGCCTCGACGCGCTCCCGTTCCTGCACAGGGCGCCTCTCGGCCAGCCCGGATCGCTCCAGGACGTCGATGAACTCGTCCGCGCCGAGGCCCGGCTCGAGGCTGTAGATCGGTTGGGGGTTGCTCATGCTCTGTTGGCTCACAGTCTGACGTAGGGCCGGATGTCCTCCAGTTTCTTTGGCCCGATGCCGCGGACGGCCAGCAGCTCATCGACCGAGTTGAACCGGCCGTGCGTTCGGCGGTATTCGAGAATCTTCTCGGCGGTGGCGGGACCCACGCCCGGCAACGCCTGCAGCTGCTCGGCGGTCGCCGTGTTCAGGGACACCGAGCCCGGCGCGGGTCGCGGTTTGGCGCCGGAGGATTTTGTCGCGGCGGTCGGGGCGGACGCCGCCCCGGCCGAGTAGCTTTGGGCCGCGGGAGCGTAGGCCGCGTTCACCGGCGGGATGCCGCCGGGCGTCGCCCCCGGA
>DPBN01000335.1 GCA_003516955.1 Armatimonadota bacterium
CTGACCACCAAGAGGCGCACGGCCGTCTGGCGGTCGGGAGGGAAAACCCCGTAGGCGCCGCGCTCCAGAGGCCGCCCCAGGGCTTCCTTGTCCGCGCCCGGCGACGCCGGGACGAGGAAACCCCGCACGGCGCCGTCCTCACCCCTGGGGTTGACCAGCTCGGAGGGCGTCGGCAGGCGGGCCGTGCCTGCCAGCACAGAGAGGTAGAAGTCGGCGGCTATCCCGTACCCCGGCGTCTTCGGCTTGGAGAACCGGAACGGGCGCATCGGCCTCACCCGTCGATCGGCGCCAGCAGCTTCGCGATCTCAGGGTCGCCCTTCGTGGCCTCGAGGATTTCCCGAGCCAGCTGCTTGGCCTCCTCCACCCGGCCGGCCCGGTGCGCGGCCAGGGCGTAGTTGATCGCGAGCGGGAGCGACTGCGGCAGCTGCTGGCGGGCGAAGCCGAGCACGGCGAGGGCCTCGTCGGCCTTGCCCTGTGCGGACAGCGCGGTCGCCAGCTCCCCGTAGGCGGGCTCGCAGGCCGGGTACAGGCTGATCAGCCGCTTGGCCGCGTCCTCGGCCTCGGCGTGCTCGCCCAGGCGGTTGTGCGCGGCCGAGAGCAGGGCCCAGAGCTTCCAGTAGTCCGCCAGCCAGTTGCGGAGCGGCCTCAGGATTCGAACGGCCTCGTCGAAGCGCCCCTGCTCCATCTTCTGGCGGGCTTCCTCCACCTGCTCGGTGCGCCGGGTCTGCTCCAGCTCCAGCAGGCGCGCGAGCGCCGGCGCCCTGAGGTTCGGGTCCTGGGTGCACTGGAGGATGTCCCGGTAGACCTTGGGCAGGTCGGCCTCGCGGTTCGCCTTCTCCAAGGCCTGGGCGTACTCGATCAGCAGCTGCACGTCGGTCGGCGTCTCGTCCAGGCAGTCCTCGTAGAAGTCCAGCGCCCTGTCGAGCTCGCCGTCCTCGACGAGGACCCTCGCGTAGTAGCGCTTGACGATCAGCGGGTTCTCCGCCTGCCTCAGGCCCTCCTCGAACGCCGCCGCCGCGCCAGCCTTGTCTGCAGCCTGGAGCTTGGAGAGCGCCAGCCTGGCCCAGAGAAGCCCGTTGGTCGGGTCGCGGTCGACGCGCTCCTGCCACAGGGCGGGGACCTCGTGCGCGCGGCCGAGCGCCGCCAGCGCCTGCGACAGGAAGTCCAGACTGGGCTTGGGCTCGTCCTCCAGCTCCATCGCCTTGCGGAACTTCCGTTCGGCGTTCGTGGGCATCCCCTGGCGCAGGAAGACGATGCCCAGCCTGGTGTGGAAAGCGGGCTCGTCCGGGTCGACGGCGATCGCCTTCTCGAACGCGGCCGCGGCCTCGTTGAGGCGGCCCGTGGCCTCGTACAGCTCGCCGAGCACGAACCAGGCGCGGGCGTCGTCC
This sequence comes from Armatimonadota bacterium, assembly GCA_003516955.1. Classification (GTDB taxonomy): domain Bacteria; phylum Armatimonadota; class Fimbriimonadia; order Fimbriimonadales; family Fimbriimonadaceae; genus UBA8783. Next base: position 1,389 of record DPBN01000335.1, read on the forward strand.
TCGGCCAAGGGGACGAGCTCCTTGAGCGCCTCCTCCATCTTCGGCACCGGCCCCATCCGGTGCTGCACGCACTCCCGCACCAGGGTCACGAGCATCTCGTACGGCGCCAGATAGTCCGGGTCGGCCTTGGCCGAGGCGAGGAGCCGGTCGATCGCCTCTTCGAGCGAGTACTCCTCCACGATGCGTCCCTGCGTCTGCCGGACGTAGACCAGGGCGTCGTAGCCGCGCAGGAAGTTCAGGAACGCGGCCGGGTCCTCGGTGCCGAACTCCGGATCGTCGTCCAGCTCCAGCCCCGCGATCTCCGCCGCGCGCCGCACCAAGGTCCGCAGGGCTTCGAAGATTCCCGTGCCCGCCAGCTCGGCCTTGGAGAAGCAAACGACCGCCGGCTCTCCGCCCTCCCTCCGGTGGAACCGCGCCTCCAGCTCATAGCCCGACTCCTCGGTGCCGCTCAGTAGCCCGTCCATCAGCACGTCCACGTCGCCTTGGGCGAGGATCTGGCGGACCATCTCCTCCTCGGGCAGCGACTCGCCCAAGTTGGCCATCGCGATGCGCCGGCCGGACTCCTGGTCCACCTCGACGAACAGGTTGATGAGGCCCGCCTCGGCCTCCTCCTGCATCCGCAGGTTCTCGCAGACGAAGTTGGCCAGCTGGCGGCCGAGGGGAGCCTCGGTCTGCGGGTTGGCGTTGAACGGGAGCGCGGCGAACTTCATGAAGCCGCAGTGTACCTTTCGGGCCTCAGGCCGACCCGTATCGCCGCCGGACGCCCGGCAACAAGTACTCGTCGAACGCGCGCTCGAGGCCGTAGTCCGGCTCCCAGCCCCAGTCCGACCGCGCGGCGGAGTCGTCCGTGTCCTCGGGCCAGCTGTCCAAGATGGCCTGGCGCTTGAGGTCCGGCTCGTAGGTCATCCGCCAGTCGGGGAAGGCGGCCCGCACCCTCGCCTCCAGCTCGGTGGCCGCCGGCGAGAAGGACGTGACGTTGTACACGGGCCGCGACAGCCTCTCGGGCGGCGCGTCGGCCAGGCCGATCAGCGCCTTGACGGCGTCCGGCATGGCCATGAACGGGATGCGCGTGTCGGGGCGCACGAAGCAGGCGTACGGCTGGCCCTGGGCGGCGTGGTGCAGCATCTCCGGCGCGAAGTCGCTCGTGCCGCCCGTGGGCACCGTCACCGCGCTGATCAGGCCCGGAAACCGGATGCCGCGGAAGTCCACCCTGCCCCTGGGCGTCTCGGCGTCCAGCTGCCGGTAGAACAGAGCGTAGTAGCGGCCGAGCTGCTCGCAGTACAGCTTGTTGATGCCGTACATCGTGCGCGGCGTGAGGAAGTCGTCCTCGCCGACCCGGCCCGCCCGCCGCTTGGACTCCGGGTCCGGCAGGCCGTAGACCGCGATCGAGCTGGGATACAGGAACTTGACCGAACGCCCCAGCCTGCGGGCCAGCGACACCGCGAGCTCCAGCAGGTTCAGAGTGCCGTTCACGTTCACCTGGTGCGCCAGCGTCGGCTCGCGCTCGGACTTGGTGGAGAGCAGGGCCGCCAGGTGGAACACCAGGTCGAAGTCGTGCTCGGCGGCCAACGCCCTCAGAAGAGGCACGTCCAGGATGTCGCCGACCACGAACCGGTGGCAGAGGCTCTTCACCCCGTCGTCCGGCGCGTGGAGGTCCAGCGCCACCACCCGGTGTCCGCCCTGCTGGGCCAGCGCCTGCAGGAGCCCGTGACCGATCTCGCCGTTCGCGCCCGTGATGAGGACCGTCGCCATGGCTGTCTCCGGCGCGGCAGTTTACCGTCGGGCTCCGGCCAGCGTCGGCAGCGGCGGCTGGCATCCCTCGTGGCGCAACGCCTCGGCGAGGCGCGAGGGGTCGGCCAGCGGGTAGGCGCCGAGCCCCGCCAAAGCG
>DPBN01000346.1 GCA_003516955.1 Armatimonadota bacterium
CGCCTGCTGCGGGCGCTGGAGAAGGCCCCTGCTGGAACCTACCTGGTGGTTCTTCACCCTGCGTTCGATTCGCCGGAGACGCGGAGGTTTTGGCATCCTGGGCTGGAGCAGGGACGGATCGCGGCCGAACGGGACGAGGAGGCGCGGCTGCTCCTTGATGATCGGTTCCGTGAGGGCCTCGCCGAGCTAGGCGTAGCCCTGGGGCGCTACGGAGACGAGCCGAACACGGACGGGCCCGACGGAAGGTAAGGTTGGGTCATGGCTGGCGAGGTTCGATTGGGCATCATCGGCATCGGCAACATGGGCTCGCATCACGTTCGGTCCATGCCCCAGGTTCGGCGGTGCCGCCTGACGGCGGTGTGCGACCTGGTTCCCTCGAAGATGGACTGGATCGACGGGGTGGAGAAGTTCGAGAACAGCCGCGATCTGATCCGCTCGGGGCTGGTGGACGCCGTCCTCGTCGCAACGCCCCACTACGACCACACGACGATCGGCATCGATGCGCTGGACAACGGGCTGCACCTGCTGACCGAAAAGCCGATCTCCGTCCACAAGGCGGACTGCGAGAGGCTGATCGCCGCCCACCGCCGCAACCCGAACCTGAAGTTCGCGGCGATGTTCAATCAGCGGACCGACCCGCACTACCAGCGCATCCGACGCATCGTGCGCGGCGGAGAGCTCGGTGAGATCCAGAGGACTTCGTGGATCATCACCGACTGGTTCCGGTCTGAGGCCTACTACGCGTCGGGCGGGTGGCGGGCCACCTGGGCCGGAGAGGGCGGCGGAGTGCTCCTGAACCAGTGCCCGCACAACCTGGACCTGTTCCAGTGGATCTGTGGCGTTCCAACCAGCGTGGACGCCAAGTGCGCCTTCGGCAAGTACCACCGGATCGAAGTCGAGGACGAGGTCACCGCCTACCTGGAGTACGCGAACGGTGCGACCGGGGTGTTCGTGACGTCCACGGGGGAGGCGCCCGGCACAAACCGCCTGGAGATCGTCGGCGACCGGGGAAAGCTCGTCTACGAGTCGGGACGCATTCTGTTCGAGAGGACGGAGGTGTCCGTGAAGGAGTTCCGCGAGACGACCCCGCACGCTTTTCCGACGGTGCCCACCTGGCGATGCGAGATTCCCGCCAACGGTTACGGCGGGCAGCATCTGGAGATCGTTCAGAACTTCGTCGACGCCATCCTGGATGGGGCAGAGCTGATCGCTCCCGCAGAGGAGGGCATCCACTCCGTGGAGATGGCCAACGCGATGCTCCTCTCGTCTTGGACGGGCCGCCCGGTGGAGATGCCGCTCGACGGCGCTCTCTATGAGGCGGAGCTGAAGAAGCGCATCGAAACGTCCAGCTTCGTCAAGGCTCCCGCGAAGGAGGCCGTGGTCGACATGCAGAGCTCGTTCTGAGCCGCGAGTTCGATTCGGCTTGGTTCGGGTAAGAACACGGGCATGGTGTTCGCACCGTTTGGACTCGGCGCGCTGGAGCTTCGGAATCGTCTGGTCATGGCGCCGATGGCCACGTTCTCCAGCTACGACTCGGGGGACGTCCATCCGGAGGAGCTGGCGTATCTCGAGCGGCGCTCCGCCGGAGGTTTGGGCATGGTCATCGCCGGCGCGTGCGGCGTGCACCCGACGGGTCGCGCCTTCGAGGGCCAGTGGATGTGCGAGCACGACGGCAGGATTCCGTCGCTCCGATCCGCGTCGGAGGCGATCCGCCGCGGCGGGGCGAGGGCGGTGCTGCAGATCCACCACGGCGGTCGGCACTGCCCGCAGTCGCTGACGGGGCTGGAGCGGCCTTGGTCGGCCTCGGAGGTTCCTTGTGGGAAGGACGGTTCGGTCCTGGCCCACGCGATGACTCCGGAGGAGATTCGGGAGGTGATCGCCGCCTTCGGCCAGGCCGCCCGCCGCGCCAAGGAGGCCGGATGGGACGGCGTGGAGATTCACGGCGCGAACGGCTACCTGTTGCAACAGTTCGTCAGCCCAGCCACCAACCGCCGGTCGGACGAATGGGCCGCCGACACCCTCCGCTTCCCCTTGGAGGTGCTTCGCGCGGTCCGCAACGCCGTCGGCCCCGAGTTCGTCGTGGGGTATCGGTTCTCGCCGACCGAGGCGGATGGATACGGGATGGCGCTCACCCGCAGGCTCCTCGATGCCCTCTTGCGGGAGGGCGTCGACTACCTCCACATCTCGCTGCAGGACCACCGCTACGTCGCGGAGGGCGAGGGAGATACCCCGGTGCTGCGTCAGACGGCCGAGGCCGTGGCGGGCAGGGCGCCACTGATCGGCGTTGGTGGGGTGCGCTTGCTCGAGGACGCGGAACGGGTGCTGGAGATGGGGGCCGACCTGGTGGCGCTCGGTCGCGCGCTCTTGGTGGAGCCGGATTGGCCGCGCGTGGTCGCCGAGGGCCGCTCGCCGAGGCTCAAGCTGCCGCGGCAGGGTGCGGCCGACCTTCTAACGCTTCCGAAGGCGTTGCTGCAGAAGATGCTCACCGTCCCCGGCTGGGTGGAGCTGGAGGACTGACCTCTGCCGAGTCGGCCGGCCGGGGTACCTTCTTCGGGACCCATGAGCCAGCCGGAGCGCCGCTGCACGTACGACCCCCTCGTCGAGCTGATGAGGAGGTTCGAGTCGGTTCGCCAGCAGGAAACGGCGGCCGACCCGCTGGAGGGGCTGCCCATCGAGGATCGGCTCAGGCGCCACATCGTCGATGGCCTGAAGAAGAACCTGGAGCGGGATCTGGAAGAGGCTCTGGAAAGTTATGGCCCTCTGGAGATCGTCAACGACATCCTTCTGGACGGCATGAAGACGGTCGGCGAGCTGTTCGGCAGCGGCCAGATGCAGCTGCCGTTCGTGCTGCAGAGCGCGGAGGTCATGAAGGCCGCCGTGCGCTATCTCGAGCCGCGCATGGAGAAGGCCGCCGAGCGTTCCAAGGGATCCATCGTTCTGGCCACGGTCGCGGGCGACGTCCACGACATCGGCAAGAACCTGGTGGACATCATTCTCTCCAACAACGGCTTCCGGGTGGTGAACATCGGGATCAAGCAGCCGATCGAGAGCATCCTCAAGGCGGCGGAGGAGCACAAGGTGGATGCCATCGGGATGAGCGGGCTCCTGGTGAAGAGCACGCTCGTGATGCGGGAGAACCTCTTGGAGATGAACGAGAGGGGTCTGCACCGCTACCCCGTGATCCTCGGTGGCGCTGCCCTCACGCGGGCCTACGTCGAGGAGGACCTTCGCTCGCTCTACAAGGGCAACGTCTACTACGCGCAGGACGCCTTCGAGGGTTTGAGGATCATGGAGTCGCTCGCGAAGGGCGGCCCCGCGGCGCCTGCCAAGAGCGGCCCCGGAAGAGCCGTCAGGAGCCATCGCCTGCCGGATTCGGAGCCGGACCTTTACCGCTTCGACGGCGTGCGCAGCGACGTCCAGCCCGTCGAGCCGCCCGTTCCCCCGTTTCTCGGGTCCAAGCGGCGGGACAAGTTCGACATTTTCGAAATCTACCGCTACATCAACCCGATCGCCCTGTTCCGCGGACAGTGGCAGTTCCGCCGGCGTCCAGATCAGTCGAACCCCGAGTTCGACCAGTGGCTGGCCGAAAACGTCCAACCGATCTTCGAACGTCTGCAGAGGGAGCTGGCGCCCGTCTTCCAGCCGAGGGTGGTGTGGGGCTACTTTCGTTGCCGTTCGCAGGGAAACGACTTGGTGGTGGCCAACCCCGAGGGAGGGGAGGTTCGCTTCCGCTTTCCTCGGCAGAGGGACGGGAGGCGCCTCTGCCTGGCCGACTTCTTCCGCGAGGACGCGGACGACTACGTCGCTTTCCAGGCGGTGACCGTTGGCCCTGAGGTTTCGCGCTACGAGAGGGCGCTCTTCGAGGCCGGGGACTACCAACGCTACCTGCTGGTGCACGGCATGGGGGTCGAGACGGCGGAGGCGCTGGCGGAGTACTGGCACCAACAGGTCCGCAGAGAGTGGGGCATCGACGATCAGGAGCCCGAGAGCCTGAAGCTGCTGTTCAGCGCGAAGTACCGCGGAGCGCGATTCTCCTTCGGCTATCCGGCCTGCCCCAACCTGGAGGACCAGAAGGGTCTCTTCGAGCTCTTGCGCCCGGAAAGGATCGGAATCGAGCTGACGGAGGAGTGGATGCTCTCGCCGGAGCAATCGACCACCGCTCTGATCGCCCACCACCCGCAGGCTAAGTACTTCAACGTCCGCTGATCGTGCCAAGATTGGGAGCGTGCTCACGGTGGCTCTCGCTATGGCGACGCTCTCCTCGAAGCCGGTCCTGAATGGCATCGATGTTTTGGAACGCGACGGTTTTCGGCTCCTTCACGGGCGGAGCGTCGGACTCATCACGAACCACACGGGGCGAACGCTGGACGGCCGGCAGACGGCCGACGTCCTGTTCCAGGCGCCGGGTGTGAGGCTCGTCGCGCTCTTCGGCCCGGAGCACGGCATCCGGGGGGAGCTCGATGAGCCCGTTGCGGACGGCCGCGACCCGAAGACTGGGCTGCCGGTGTACTCGCTCTACAATCCGAGGGAGAGGGAGTACCGCTATCGGCCACGGCCGGAGCAGCTGGACGGCATCGACACGCTTGTGTTCGATATCCAGGACGTCGGTTCGCGCTTCTACACGTACATCGGCACCCTGGGCTACGCGATGGAGGAGGCGGCCAAGCGCGGCATCCGGGTGATCGTGCTGGATCGGCCGAACCCGATCCGCGGGCTGTACGTGGGCGGTCCGCTCTCCGAGCCGAAGCACAGGGGCCTCACCGCCTACCACGAGCTGCCGGTCGCCCACGGCATGGCGGTCGGCGAGCTCGCGAAGCTGTTCAACGAGGAGCGCGGGATCGGCTGCGACCTGCACGTGGTGCCGATGGAGGGTTGGTCCAGGGGCATGTGGTTCGACGAGACGGGGCAGACGTGGGTGAACCCTTCGCCGAACATGAGGTCGCCGACGCAGGCGCTGCTCTATCCGGGAATCTGCCTGATCGAGGCGACGAACGTTTCCGTCGGTCGGGGAACGGACACGCCCTTCGAGTGGATCGGTGCTCCCTGGATCGACGGCAGAGACCTGGCGGCGGCGATGAACGCGAAGCGGCTCGCCGGAATTCGGTTCTACCCTCGAAATAACGTCCCCGCCTCCAGCAAGTATGCGGGGGAGGCCTGCGGCGGGGTCTCGATGATCGTCGTCGATCGGAATCGGCTGGACCCGGTGCGCGTCGGCATGGAGCTCGCCCATGAGCTCGGCCGTCGCTATCCGCAGTGGGATGGGGCGAAGCTCGTGAACCTGGTTGCGAACGACGAGGCCTCACGTCTCATTTTGGAGAAGGGCGCCCGCGCCACCGAACGGAGGTTCGCCGAAGAGCTGGCCGCGTTCCGAAAGGTCCGGGAGAAGTACCTCCTCTACCGCTGACCTTCGTTCCGACGCTGCACCGCGTGGCCACCGAACTGGCGGCGGAGCATCGCGAGAACCCTCGCGGCGAACGAGTTCTCCTGCCGGGAGGAGAACCTGGCGTACAAGGACGTGGCGATGACCGGAGTCGGCACTCCGAGACGAACGGACTCCTCCACGGCCCAGCGACCCTCGCCGCTGTCCGAAACGTGGGGTGCCAGCGTCTCGAGGCCGGGTTCCTCGCTCAAGCCCTTCGCCGCCAGGTCCAAGAGCCAGGAGCGGACCACGCTGCCGTGCCGCCACGCCTCCGCGACGGCGCCGACGTCCCGAACCAGAGGCTTCGCCTGCAGAAGCTCCAGGCCCTCGGCCAAGGCCTGCATCATGCCGTACTCGATCGCGTTGTGCACCATCTTGGCGTAATGCCCAGCCCCGTTCGGTCCTGCATGGACCCATCCCGCGTCCGGGCTCGGTGCGAGGGCCTGAAACACGTCGGACCAAGCAGCGAAGAGGCTGTCGCTGCCACCCACCATCAGGCAGTAGCCGTTCTCCAAGCCCCACACGCCTCCGCTGGTTCCCACGTCCAAGAAGCCCAGACCCTTCTCGTGGAATCGCTCGGCGCGCGCCATGGAGTCCAGGTAGTTCGAGTTGCCTCCGTCCACCACGCTGTCCCCGGGCTCCAAGAGCTCGAGGAGCTCGCGCAGGACGGCGTCGGTCGGCTCGCCCGCGGGGACCATGACCCACAGCCGCCGCGGGCACTCGAGCGACTCCGCCAGTTCCCGCAGGGAGCCGACGGTGCGCAGGCCATCTTGACGGGCGCCGGCCCTCGCCGTCTCGTCCAGGTCGTATCCCACCGGTTCGAAGCCGGCCCGATGGAGCCGAAGGGCGAGCTGCCGCCCCATGCGTCCCAATCCAACGATTCCAATCCTCATGGTTTGGTCTCCAGAATGCGCGCCAGCTCCTCCACGATCGCCTCCGGCGGGCGCGACACGTCCACGGCGGTGGCGTCCGCAGGAGGCTCGAGGTCTCGGAACTGGGAATCGAGCAGCGAAGCCGGCATGAAGGGGTGTCGGCGGGACTCCATGCGCTGCCGAATCAGCTCCGGCTCGCCCCGGAGCCACACCACCCGAAGGTCCGGCCTAGCCTGCAAGAGGTGCTCCCGGTAGGAGGCCTTCAGCGCGGAGCAGGCCAGCACGACGCGCTCGCGCCGCGAGAGCTGGTCGGCCAAGGCGTCGAGCCAAGGTGCGCGGTCCTCGTCGGTGAGGGGCCTCCCTGCGGCCATCTTCGCGACGTTCTCCGGCGGATGGAAGTCGTCGGCGTCGAGGAACGCGCATCCGAGCCGGCCCGCGAGCAGCCTCCCGATCGTCGTCTTGCCCGACCCGCTGACGCCCATCACCAGAACCGCCAGCCTCATGGCTCGATCAGCCCCGTGCGCAGTCCGAGCGAGGAGACGAGAAGGCCGTCCGGATCGAAGCGGCGTCTCCAGCCGCGCCATTCCTCCAAGTTCGGGCCGAGCCAGCGTCGGAGGTCCTCGGGGCGAAGCGTCGAGTCCTTGGCGAGGTAGAACCGACCTCCGGCCTCCAGGACGAGCTCGTTCATCTCGTGGGCGAGCTCCCAAAGCCTCTCTCGGTTGGAAGGGGTGACCTTGAAGTCCAAGGCGAGAGAGAACCCGTCCACGCCGTGGCTGATCAGGAACGGGTCCGGTCGATGGCGCTTGAGGACGCCGAGGAACGACTCGAGCCTCCGCTCCTGCTGCAGGGCGATCTGGTTCTCGAAGACCCAGCGGGCGGTCTCCTTCGGCACGAACGACTGGTACTGGATGAATCCGCCCGGCAGGTATGCCCAGCGCCAGTTCGGCACGTAGTCGAGAAGGAACGAGAAGGCCACGAGGCTCTGGTGCTCCGTCTTGCCGTTCCCGATCACGGTTCCAAGCCGATACTTGGTGGCGTTCAGCAGACGCATCGCGGCCCGGCGGTTGAGGAGCTTGAGAACTCGCCACACCACGGACTTGGGCACCAGGCCGAGGATGGTGTCCGGCAGGTCCTGGTGTTCGGCCCGCAGCGTCGCAGGGCTTCCCTCGGCGTACCAGGCGGCGTGGATCAATCCTCTGCCGGCAGACTTGCCGCGAGCGAAGCAATCGACCCAGCTGACTAGGTAGTCCGCGTCGCCGGCGAACCGCTCGAAGACCTCGAACTGCTGGTCCCAGCTGTCCACCGCTTGGGCGTAGACCCGCAGGTCTCCAGACGGCACCCGCTTCATGCGCAGCGCCGCCCTCACGATGATCCCGGTCAGACCCGCGCCTCCAACCACCGCGCGGAACGCCGCGGAGTCGGGCGTCAGGCGGTGCACCGCGCCGGAGGAGTCCATGACGTCGAGCCACTCCAAGTGCTCTCCGATCGTTCCGGCTCGAAAGGCGTTCTTGCCGTGGATGTTCATCGCGATGGCGCCGCCGAGCGTAGGGAACATGGTTCCGCTGACGACGGGCGGCCACCAGCCGTCCTGCAGGGTGTATCGCCACAGGTCGCCGATGGTCACGCCGGCCTCGGCGACCAACAGGCCGGTCGTCGGGTCCCAGCTCAGCACGCGGTTCAGCCGCTCCAGGCCGACGGCGATGGCCTCCGGCAGGATCGCCGCGTCGCCGTAGCTCCTCCCAGCGCCGCGCAGCAAAACCTTTCGGCTGGTGAGCCGCGCGAGACGGAGAAGCGCCCGGAAGTCGTCCTCGCAAGTCGGCTGGAACAGATGGGCGTCCGCCGCGGCGGTCATGCCGTAGCCGCAGAGGCGGGCCAGGCGGCCCTCCAGCTTCAAACCGGCAACCTCCGGAACACCGAAGACGGCAGGTTGCGCAGAACGGCGAAGACGAACCGATGGCTGAGGGAGAGGTAGTGCTCGCCCGACACGTGGGCCTTCGCGAGAATCTTCGCCGCAGCGACCTCCGGATCCATGGCGTTGCGTAGGCTCAGGTGGGCCGTCATTTCGGTGCGCATCGGTCCGGGCTTGAAGGTCGCCACGGAGACGCCTCGGGCGTACAGCCTGTTCCGGAGCGCCTCGAGGTAGGCGTGCAGAGCGGCCTTGCTCGCGTTATAGGCGGGCTGGCCGCGCCGCCCACGGTCCCCGGCCACGCTGCCGATGCCGACGATCGCGCCGTGGCCCGCCTGCTGGAAGCGCTCGGCCGCCTGGTTGAGCCAGGCTATCGCGCCGAGCACGTTCACCGCGAAGATGCGAAGGTCCTTCTCCGTGTTGAACTCCGTTGCTCCGACCGTCGGCATGAAGCCGGCGGAGTAGACGATGAGGTCCAAGCCTCCCGCCATTGTGCAGGCGTCGGCGAAGGCTCGCGCGGCTTCCTCGGTCCGCGTGACGTCGTGCACCAGGGGCAGGATCCGACCAGGGCTGGAATCGGCGAGCTCCCTCAACCGGTCACCGCGGCGCGCCACGGCGACCACGGTGGAGCCAGCCTGGGCGAGGTGAAGGGCGATCGCCCGCCCCAAGCCCGACGACGCGCCAACGACGATCGCTCTCTCATACCGCTTCATTGCAGCCTCTCGATTCCCAGGGAGGGCACCACGTCCATCATCGCCAGCGCGGCGAGCACGCAAAAGAGCGCTACGGTAGCCACCAGGTGGCGGTCGCGGATCAGCAGCAGATCAGGCTCCCCGATCCCCTCCGCGCCTTGGAACACCAAGAGCAGGTAGCGCATCACCCCATACGCCACCAAAGGCGCGGTCAGGAAGAGGCTCGGGTGGTTGCGAGCCGTGTGGCTCTCGATCGCGTAGAGCCCGTAGCAAAGGACCGAGGCGCTGGCCGCAAGCGTCACCAGTCCGTCCAGAGACTCCTTGGTGTAGGCGGACAGGCTCGGCCTCACGTCGGAACGCTGCTCTCCCAAGGCGTGGAACTCCGCGCGCCGCTTGCCGAAGCTCACCAGAAGCGCCAGAGCCCCGGTGCAGAGCAGGAGCCAGCCGGACACGGCCACGCCCATCGCCGCGGCGCCGACTGCAGCTCGGAGAACGAAGCCCGAACCCACGGCGCAGGCGTCGAGCACCGGCACGGCCTTGAGACCGGCGTTGTAGGCCAGCTGGATCCCAGCGTACAGGGCGATGAGCCCAAAGGCGGCCGGTCGTAGCTGCACCGCCAGGAGGGCGCCGACGACCAGAAGAGCGGAGGCGAACGCGACGGCGAGTCTGGGCGAAACCTCGCCGCTCGGGATCGGCCGGTTCCGCTTTCGCGGGTGGGCCAGATCCCTCTCCGCGTCGCGCACATCGTTCCAAGCGTAGAACGCCGAGCTGATCAGGCACATCGTGGCGAACGCCGAGACGGATGCCCTCCACGCCTCGGGATTCTGAAACGAGCCGGTGAACAGCAGTCCCGCCAACACGAGCAGGTTCTTGGTCCAGTGGTGGGGCCGAGCCAGCCGAACCAACCCGCGAAGCGACATCAGGAGCATTATGGCCTCAGCCGAAGAGGCTCCGGCGCGGTTATCATCAAAGGCGATGTGCGGAATCGCCGGATATCTGGGCCCCAGGAACGCCGTGAGGACCGTGTTCGAGCAACTGAAGCTGCTCGAATACCGGGGTTATGACAGCGCAGGCATCGCCTACCTGCAGGATGGGGACATCCGGATCGTCAAGCGCGCCGGCAAGCTCAGCGAGCTGGGCAAGGCGGTGGAGGAGGAGATGCCGGAGGCGAGCCTCGCGATCGCCCACTCCCGATGGGCGACCCACGGGGGACCAACGGACGAGAACGCCCACCCGCACTACGACCAGTTCCAGCAGGTGGCGATCATCCACAACGGCATCATCGAGAACTACCAGGCGCTGAAGGAGCAGATGATCGCCGAAGGGCATACCTTCCGCTCCCAGACGGACACCGAGGTGGTGGCGCACCTGGTCGGAAAATACTACCGCGGGGACCTGGCTCAGGCCGTGCGGGACGCCCTTAAGGAGGTGGAGGGCGCATACGCCATCGGGGTGGTCTGTGATCAGGAGCCGGATGTGCTGGTGGCGGCCCGCTGCGGCAGCCCGCTTATCGTGGGGCTGGGCGAGGGAGAGAACTTCATCGCAAGCGACGTTCCCGCCATCCTGAACCACACCCGGCGGATCATCTATC
>DPBN01000247.1 GCA_003516955.1 Armatimonadota bacterium
CGCCCTCCACCCCACCCCCCCCTCCCGCGGCGCGGGAGGGGGGCCGACAGGGCAGCCGGTTTGGAGTCCACGACCGATCCAACGCCTCAGCCCGGTCGGATCGGCCGAATGGTGGCCAAGCAGCACAACGCCGCAGCACACGACGACCGACACGCAGCCGGGCAGACCCATCCCGCCGCGAGGCCAACCCGACCAAGGTCAGACCGAGCCGCCGCCCGAGTCCCGCTCTTCCCTCCAGAGCGGAAGCACGAAACGGAAACAAACGCCGGCCTCCGTGTTCCGAGCCTGAATCGAGCCTCCGTGCAGCTCGACGAGCGATCGCGCGATCGACAAGCCGAGACCGCTTCCCCCGGATGCGCGGGACCGGGACGAGTCGCCCCGATAAAACCGGTCGAACACACGAACCTCCTCGCCCGGCTCGAGCGGGGCGCCGTCGTTCTCCACCGCGGTCTCCACTCCATCCCCGATTACGCGGACGGTGACTGCCACCTCGCTCTCCGCGTGCCGGGCCGCGTTGTCGAGAAGATTGTCCACCACCCTCCGCAGGTGGTCTGGATCGGCCCAGACGAGCCGTCCGCCGTCCGCTTCGATCGTCCAGCGAACGCCGAAGGTCCTGGAGGAGGCCGCGTCCATCGCCGCTCGCAGAACCTCGGCGATCGCAACTGGCTCGCGCCTGGGTTCGAGCTGCCCACAGTCGGCTCGCGCCAGCAACAGGAGGTCCGAAACCAGGCGGGAGGCGCGGTTCGCCTCGGCTCCGGCCGTCTCCAGCGCCTGACGGTACTCCCCGCCGCTGCGCTCCCTTCGAAGCGCCACCTCCGCCGTCCCGATGATGTTCGCGAGGGGCGTGCGCAGCTCGTGGGACGCATCCGCCAGAACGGACCGCAGCCGATTCACCAGCTGCTCCCTCTCCCGATCGTAAACGGCGAGGCGACCAAGCATACGGTCCAAAGCCTCGGCCACTTGGCGCACCTCGATAGGAACGCCCGCAGGAATATCCGACAGGGCCTGGCCGGGTGAACCCACCCTCGCCGCCTGATCGGCCAGCCAGCGGAGCGGCTCCGTTGCCCTCCGCGCCAAACCGCGGACAACTGCGAGGCCCAAGCCGAGCGCGACGGTGGCGACGGCCACAATCCAGACGATCATCGAGCGCATGTTCTGCTCGACCGGCCCAACCGGGATCGCGACCACCGTGAGGAGCCTCTGGCCGAGCGGCCCCCGAGCCGGATAGTAGACGGCCCGCAGCCGCAAGCCATGGAGGGTCGCCCACCCGTAGGCGACCCGACCGCTCCAGGCCTCGGCTTCCGGACGGGGGTCCGTCTCCGGCTTGCCCTTGGAAACAAGGTTCGAGCTGCGGGCCAGCAGACCCTCCCGCTCGTCTTCGATCCAGACGTACTTCTCGTATCCTGGGTGCCCGGCGATCTCCAGCAGCTTGGGGAGCGTGTCGTGCAGATGCACGATCCCCGTGTCCGTGGAGGAGGCGGCCTCCGTCGCGGCGATCTCCAGGAGGGCATGGTCCAGGTTCTGGTAGAGGACCCGCCGCACCGCCAGCCCCAACAACAGCGCGTTGGCGAGGGCGATCCCAAGGACGAGGAGGGACAGCTGCGCCGAGAGCAATCGCCGGTAGGTGGTCGCGCGGCTCATTCCTCCACCCTGAGGCGGTAGCCCGCCCCCCGGACCGTTTCGATCAGGTCAGGGTCCCGGCCGAGCTTGTTCCGAAGAGAACGAACATAGACGTCGATGACATTCGAATCCGGCTCCGTGCCGGACGACCAGAGGCGGTCCCACAGCGCCGTGCGGGTGACGACCTTGCCGGGCCGTTCCGCCAGGTGGGCGAGCAACTGGAACTCACGCGGGGATAAGGGGACCTCTCTACCCTTCCGGTGGACGCGCCTCTCGTCCAGGTCGATCGTCAGGCTTCCGAGGTGCAACACGCGCGCGGAGAGGGGCGCCTGCGACCGGCGGAGCAGGGCACGGAGCCTGGCGAGCAGCTCGTCGAAGGCGAACGGCTTGGGCAGGTAGTCGTCGCCTCCGGCGTCGAGCCCGCGAACTCGGTCGCGCACCGCGTCGCGCGCCGTGACGAACAGGACTGGCGTCTGGACTCCCCGACTCCGCCAGCGGGAACAGAGGGTGAACCCGTCGCAACCCGGAATCATCACGTCCAGGATCACCGCGTCGTAATCGCAGGCCGCCAGCAGCAAGTCCGCCTCCTCCGCGTTCTCGGCCACGTCCACCGCATAACCCTCCTCGGTCAGGCCCTGGGCAAGGAACCTGGCCATCGGCGCCTCGTCCTCCACAACCAGCAGCTTCACACGAGAAATGTACTTGAAAGCTCGGCTGCCATTCATGAGAAAACCTTCATGGAGCACTCACTTTCCCTTCATGCAAGGACTGAGAAAATGAAGGTGCGACGCTGAAGCGTCCCACACCCGCTACAAGGAGCAACGCACCATGAACAGTCTGCTGAAGAACACCTGCATCGCCGCGATCGCCCTCGCCCTGGCGACTGGCGCGAGCGCGACGCCCGTGAAGACCATCGACAACCTGAAGAAGGCTTTCGCCGGAGAGACGACGGCGTTCTCGAAGTACACCCAGTACGCGGCGGTCGCCAAGAGGGAGGGCAACCTGTACGCCTACAACCTCTTCCGGGCCGCAGCCCGCGCGGAGGGCTTCCACGCCCGGAACCACAAGGCCGTCCTGGAAAAGTACGGGGTCAAGGACGTGCAACCCTCGAAGTACACCGGCAAGGTTGGCACGACCGCCGAGAACCTTGCGGACGCCCTCAAGGGCGAGAGCTACGAGCGCGACACCATGTATCCCGAGATGATCCAGACGGCGAAGCAGGAGGGAGCCATGGATGCCGTCCAGACGTTCACCTTCGCGGTGACGGCCGAGAAGGCCCACGCGCAGTTCTACGGCGAGGCGCTCCAGAATGCGAAGGCCGGCAAGACGCAGCAGCCGGTCGCGTTCCTCGTCTGCCCCCGGTGCGGCGAGACCTTCCGCGCCGACGCCCCGGCGTCCTGCCCCGTCTGCCAGACGCCGAAGGAGCGGTTCAACATCATCCGCTGAACGGACCCGGGCTGCGGTCGGCCCGTCGCGGCCGCCCGCAGCCTGCCGCTCCCAG
>DPBN01000113.1 GCA_003516955.1 Armatimonadota bacterium
CGGAGATCCGGCGAACGATCGAACCCCTCGGCACAAGGCCGGGGGGTTCGTCCCGTGTCCGGGGGCGGTTCAGGCCGAGAACTCGCAGCGCACCCGGTCGGCGACCTCCCAGTGGGCGTCGTCCACGCCGCCGAACAGCGAGACGCCCGCCGCGCCGCGCCGGAACGCCAGCCGCACGCCCTGCTCGAACTCGGCCAGAGAGCGGAACGCCGGCATGTACAGCCCCGCCACGACCGGATACTCCACCGCCCGGATGTCCTCCAGCACCGCCTCCCCGATCCAATCCACCGTCTCCTCGTAGAACGAGTGGTAGATCATCGGGCAGACGAAGTCCAGCGGCCACTTGTCCCAGTCCTGCCGGCAGATCTTGCGCGCGAGGTTGGGCGTGGGGAACACCGCGGCGGTGATCTTCTTGCCGTGCCGGCGCGCCTCCTTGGCCAGCTCCCCGACCAGGCGGGTCACCGAGTCGTAGCGGAAGTGCAGCCAGGGCTGGTCGTGCGCCGGGTCCTCGATCTCCAGCGGGTCTCGTCCGTCGACCTCGCGGAACGCCCGCCGCGTGTGTTCGGAGTAGCAGAAGTCGTAATCCGGGAGCTCTTCGGTCTGGTCCAGGCCGTAGTCCTTCCACAGCGCCCTCGGGAGGATCACGTCCGGGTAGCGGACGTAGTCCAGGTGCACTCCGTCCACGGCCGGGTGCGCGGCCAGCTCGCCGACCCGCTCCACCAGGTAGCGCCGCACGCCGGGAAGGACGGGCGACACCCACCGGTAGTAGTCGACATAGGGCGGCTTGTCGAAGCAGGACTTGCCCGTGCGGCTGACCATGTACCAGTCGGGGTGGTGCTCGCGGATCCAAGCGTCGCCGCGGTTGGTGGTCCACATCCAGGTGTGGATCTCGATGCCGAGGGTCTTCAGCACGTCGAACTCGCGGTCGTCCAGTCCGCCGGAGAGGAACACGCCGTCCAGCCCGCGCTTCTTGAGGATCCCGTACCGGGCTTTGAGGTCCTTTTCCGAGGCGCGCCGATCGATCCCGTTCCAGATGTACAGCTTGCGTCTGCCCATGGGGGGGTCCTTGCGGCCGCCGGACGGAAGCCGCTCACCCAGCGACGGGAGCCGCAGCGCGCAGGCCATGCCGGTCGCGGCGGCCGTGCGGAGGAAGGTCCGACGATCCACGGCGCCCATTGTGCACCATGGTTGGCGCACGTGAGAGCATCGGCGGCGAACCTGGGGATAGAATGGCGCCATGCGGCGCGCGCTGTCGGTCATCCTCGGCTCGCAGCAGTTCGGGCTGGTGGCCGTGATCCTGCTCCTCGGCACGATCCTCACGCTCTTCGGCGGCTCCCACGAGGACCGGGCCACGGGGCAGATGGTGAACAACTTTCTGAACCCGCAGACCCTGATGCAGGTCGCCACGTTCGCGAGCTTCTTCGCGATCATGGCCGTGGGCATGACGATGGTGATCATCACCACGGGCATCGACCTGTCGGTGGGTTCGACCTACGCGCTGTCGGGCGTGCTCACGGCGATGGCGCTTTCCAAGATGTATCCGATCGTCACGCAGCCGGCGCCCGGCGCGGTGTGGGTGGCGATGGGGCTCTGCCTCGGGATCGGTCTCGCCGCCGGGCTGCTGAACGGCTTTCTGATCACGGCCCTGGGGGTGCACCCGTTCATCATCACCCTCGGCACCATGTGGATCTTCCGCGGCGTAGCGTTCGTGCTCAGCAACGCGCTGAGCATCCTGGTGCCGACGTCGCTCACGCAGTTCGCCAAGGCGCCGCTCGGCTTCGCCCAGGGTGTGACCCCGGTGCCGGTGATCGCGATGCTGATCGTGGCGGTCGCGGGATGGCTGTTCCTGACCCGTTCGGTGACCGGGCGGCGCATCTTCGCGGTGGGCGGCAACCTGACGGCGAGCCAGTACTCCGGCGTGCCGATCAAGCGGATTCTGGTGATCGTGTACGCGGTCTCGGGCCTCACGGCCGGCATCGCGGCGTTCTTGGCCATGAGCTACTTCGGGTCGGCGCAGAGCGCGGACGCGCAGGGCTACGAGCTGTACGTGATCGCCTCGGCCGTGGTGGGCGGCGCGAGCCTCGCCGGCGGCAAGGGCAGCGCCATCAGCGCGATGCTCGGCGCTCTGCTCATCTCGCTGATCCAACAGGCGATCCGCACCCTGAAGATCAACCAGGAATACGAGTGGATCATCATCGGCTGTGCCATCATCATCGCGGTCGTGCTTGACCGCGTCAGCGCCAGGGTCGGCTCCGCCCGCCTGACCCAGGGCCGAATCTGAGGGGCGGAAAGGAACGGACAGGAGGTTGGAACGATGAAGATTCGAACCTGGGCCGGGTGGACCGGCCTCGCGACGTTGGCTCTTCTGCTGGCCGGTTGCTCGGGCGGCGGAGGCCAGGCCGAACAGACCGGCGGCGAGTCCGCCAAGCCCGCGCAGAAGGCGGAAGGGGTCGTCTGGAAGAAGGACAAGCTCCGGATCACGATGATCGCCAAGAGCGACAACAACCCCGTGTTCCCGACGGCCCGCAAGGGCGCGGAGGACGCGGCCAAGGAGCTCTCGGCCCAGACCGGCGTGCAGATCGAGATCGACTGGCGGACCCCGCCCACCGAGAACGCTGAGGAGCAGGCCAAGCGCCTTCAGCAGGCCGTCAACGACGGCACCGACGCCGCCCTGATGTCGCTCAGCGACGCCGCGAAGGTCACCAACGCGATCAACGAGGCGGTCGACAAGGGCGTGCCCGTGATGACGTTCGACAGCGACGCGCCGGACTCCAAGCGCTTCGCGTTCTACGGCGTGGACGACATCGAGACCGGGCAGCTCGTGATGAAGGAGCTGGCCGCGGTCATCGGCGGAAAGGGCAACGTGGCGATCCTGGCCGGCAACCAGAACGCGCCCAACCTGCAGAAGCGCGTGCAGGGTGTCAAGGATGAGGCCAAGAAGTATCCCGGCGTCAAGATCGTCGGCGTCTTCTACCACATCGAGTCGCCGCAGGACGCCGCCAAGGAGGTCCTGAACGCGATGAACGCGAACCCGGAGATCAACGCGTGGGCCATGGTCGGCGGCTGGCCGCTGTTCACGCCGAGCCTGCTGAACCTCGATCCGAACAAGGTGAAGATCGTCGCCGTGGACTGCCTGCCGGAGCAGCTGCCCTACGTGGAGAAGGGCATCGCTCCCGTCCTGCTGGCCCAGCCCACCTACCGCTGGGGCTACGAGTCCGTGAAGATCATCGTGGACAAGCTCGTGTACGGCAAGGACGTGCCCGAGATCACCAAGATGCAGCTCGTCCGCGTGACGAAGGACACGCTGAAGGACTGGGCGAAGCAGCTCAAGGAGTGGGGCTTCGACAAGGTCGACCCCAAGTACCTGCAGTAGAGCGAGAGAGAGGGGGCCGCTCGGCGGTCCCCTCCGTGTTCCCATGGAAACCTGGGCCGTCGAAGCCAGAGAGATCTGCAAGCGCTTCCCCGGAGTGCAGGCGCTGGACCATGCCTCCGTCGCTGTGGCGCCCGGCAGCTGCCACGCCCTGATGGGCGAGAACGGCGCTGGGAAGAGCACGCTCGGAAAGATCCTGAGCGGGATCTACGAGCCGGACTCCGGCACCATCCAGCTCGAGGGACGCCCTGTGCGCTTCTCCAACCCGATGCAGGCCACGCAGGCCGGCATCAGCATCGTCCACCAGGAGCTGCTGTTCTGCGAGAACATGACGGTCGGCGAGAACCTGTGCCTGGAGGACATGCCGAACCGGCGCGGCTGGGTGGACTGGGGAGAGATGCGGCGCCGGGCCAAAGCCTGGCTCGACGCGATCGGCGCCGACGTGGACCCTGAGGCCACCGTGGGCGCGCTGCCGATCAGCCTGCAGCAGATGGTGCAGATCGCCGGAGCCATCGGCCGCGGCGCCAAGGTGCTCATCTTCGACGAGCCCACCAGCAGCCTCACCCAGCGGGAAACGGAAACGCTGTTCGACCAGATCCGGCGGCTCACCGCTCAGGGGGTCGCCTGCATCTACGTCTCCCACCGCATGGACGAGATCTTCGAGATCTGCGACTCGGTGACCGTGCTGCGCGACGGGAAGACGGTCGGCACCAGGCCGACGCAGGGCCTGACGCGCGACGAGCTCGTGCGGATGATGATCGGCCGCAACATCGACACGGCCTCGGTGCGCGCGATCGGCACGCATCCGGACGGGGTGCTGCTGAGGGTGCAGGGTCTCAGCAGCCCGCCGCGCTTCGCCGACGTGTCGTTCGAGGTTCGCGCCGGCGAGGTGGTCGGCTTCGCGGGGCTGGTCGGCGCGGGCCGCTCCGAGGTCGCCCAGGCGATCTTCGGCCTCGACCCGAAGGCCACCGGCCGCGTCTGGGTGGGCGACGCGGAGGCGACGCGCCGCACGCCGGCGAGCATGATGCGGTTGGGCGTGGGTCTGGTGCCCGAGGACCGCAAGCGCCAGGGGCTGGTGCTGGGGATGACCGCGCGCGAGAACATCTCGCTTCCTTCGCTCCCGCGGCTCTCCAAGGCCGGCTTCATCGACCGGGAGAGGGAGTACGAGCTGGCCCGCCGCTTCTTCGACGCGATGGCGGTCAAGGCGCCGCACGTCGACGCGCCGTCGGCCGGCCTGTCGGGAGGCAACCAGCAGAAGCTGGTGATGGCCAAGTGGCTGGCGGCGGACTGTCGCGTGCTGATTCTGGATGAGCCGACGCGGGGCGTGGACGTGGGCACGAAGAGCGAGATCCACCACATGATCCGGCGGCTGGCCGCCGAGGGTCGCGCCGTGGTGGTGATCTCGAGCGAGCTGCCGGAGCTGCTCACCGTCAGCGACCGCATCCTGGCGATGCGCAACGGGCGGATCGCCGGCGAGCTGCCTGCGGACACGGCCACGGAGGAGGCGCTCCTCCGGCTGATGACGGGGGTCGAGACCGCCGTCAGCGCCTGAAGACCGCCTCCACCTCCGTCGCTTCGACGATCGCCTCGAACGGAGGGTGGATCTTCGCCACCCTGACCCTCAGGCTGAGCAGCTCAGGGAAGCGCAGCAGGGCCGCCCGGCCGATCCGGCCGACCAGCGCCTCCACGGTCCGGCACTCGAGTTCGCCCGAGACGCTCAGAACCAGGCGCGCCAGCTCCGCGTAGTCGACGGTTCCGGCCAGGTCGTCGCGGCCC
>DPBN01000282.1 GCA_003516955.1 Armatimonadota bacterium
TGGCCGGTGACTCCCGCCACGAGGGCGATCGATGCTGCCGAGTTGACCACGTCCATTCGCGGAACCTGAGCGATGTTTCGCTAGGAACATCATCGGCAAACACCCGGCAATCTTCAGGGGAATCCGCCGCGATGCTGCCGCTGTCCCGGCCGGCGGGGACCCGAATCTGCCATACTCCGTCCAGGTATGGCTTCCACCGTGGCCTCGGGACGGATCCGAGCGGTTCTCTTCGATCTGGATGGAACGCTTGTGGATTCGCTCGCTGCGATCGTCGCAGGTCTCGGAGACACCTTGGAACGCTACGCCGGACGTCGTCCGCCCCGCGAGCGCATCGTGGCCATGGTCGGCCTTCCCCTGAGCAAGCAGGTGGCCGTCTTGGATCCGGTGCCCCCGAGCGAGGATGCCATTCGAGAACGCGTCCGTTTTGCCGAGACCAGGTTCGCGGCACACAGTCACCTGGAAGCGGTTTTCCCACACACGAAGGAGCTCCTGAACCTCTGCCGAGGCTCCGGCATCCCCACAGCCATCGTCACGAGCAAGACCCGCACCGAATTCGAGGCCTTCCGCACCCGTCACCCTTGGGTCGAGGGCGTCGATGCCGTTGTCTGTTCGACAGACGTCGAACGGGGCAAGCCATCGCCCGATTCCGCCCTTCTGGCGCGCTCCCTGCTGGAAGTGAGCTCCGGCCGAGTCGTGTTCGTTGGCGATTCCACGTTCGACGTGGCGTGCGCTCGGGCTGCCGGCTGTGAGGCATGGGCCGTGGCGTACGGAGCGGGAGATCGGAGGTCGCTGGAGGCTTCCTTGCCGGACCGCCTCTTCGAGCACCCGAGGGAGCTCCTTCAGGAACTTCGAAAAGCGATCGATCTTCACCCATGCCACGCAAGAAACTAGACAGCGACAGCCCGACGCAACCGCAGACGCCCGAGCCAGCCCCCGCCGAGGCCACCGCCGAGGACTCGGGCACCGAGGCGCCCTCCCTTATCGAGATCATCAAGGAGAAGGTCAAGCGCGTCCGCCGCAGGGCCAAGAAGACGACCGACGAACCGGCGCAGGAAGCGGAGCCGGTCCACGGCGAACCTCAGGCCGGCGACGCGGCGGCCCAGCAGCAAGCCTCCGAGCCCTCGAGCCCGGAACCGTCGCCCGAGGCGCCGCAGCCCGAACCCCAGCCCAAGCCCAAGCGGAGTCGAAGGCGCAAGCAACCCGAGGAGACCCCTGCGGAGGCGGCTCGAGAGCACGAGCCTCGGCCCGCCGAGGATCGCTGGGACATCGCGGCTTCGGTGCCGGAACTGGCGGCCCTCTTGGAGGAGGGGGAGACCTTCCCCCAGGTTCTCTGGCGCCCCCATGCGAGGAGGGACACGGAGCCACAGAAGCAGGAGGCCCCGGAGCCGGTCGAAGAACCCAAGCAGGCTCCCCGCCGGTCGAGGCGCTCCAAGCGAGGGGACGGCGTGCAGAAGCCGATCACCGCGCTGGATGCCATCCAGCCGAGCCCCCCGGCAGAGACGCACCCTGCCCCGCGCAAGGCCGCTGCCCGCAAAGGGCCCGCCCCCGAGCCGCCGGTCGTCAAGCCGAAGAAGCCCGAGCCTCTGATTCCGCCGAGGCCCGCGATCCCGACCCCGCCCGAAGCGCCGCAGATCGTTACCAAGGACGGCAACCCGATGCTGGTCGTGGGCGGTCGGGCGGTGCCGCCGATTCTGTTCTTCGGCCATGCGTCCGACGAGCGCAAGGCGCGCAACGTGTTCGAGCAGGTCGCCATGGCGGGCGAGGCGGGCCTGCACCTGCACTCGTTCTTGGTGGAGTTCGACACCGATCCCGCCGCGGTCGAGGACTCCGTTCGCATGGCGGGCTACCTGCTCAAGAAGGCCGTGGAGGCCGATCCGGAGGCGAGAGTGCTGTTCCGGGTCGTCTTCGTCGCGCCCCCGGGATGGCAAGAGCGCTACCCCAACGCCCGCTATCTGCTGCAGAACGGCAAGCTGGCCGAGCCTTCGGTCTGCGACGACGCCTACTGGTCGATGGTCAAGGACTGCCTCGGGGCGTTCGTGAGGCAGGTGCGCCTGATGCCCAACGCCGACCGCGTGCTCGGCCTGCACCTCGACCGAGGGGAGTGGTTCAACCCGGACGGAGCGGGTTACGACGATTCCAACGCCGCGCGGGACCTCTTCCGAAGATGGGCGCAGAAGCGCTACCTCGGAGACGTGGTGGCTCTCCGCGCGGCATGGTTCGACGGCAGGGTCGACTTCGACAACCTGGAGGTTCCCCCCTACCAGCCGCCTTCCCAGCAGGCCGACAAGTTCGTCCGAGCCAACCGCAAGGACAGGCGGTGGGTGGACTACCACCTGTTCCTCAGCGACGCCACGGCGGCTCGGCTCGCAGACCTGGCCTACGCCGTGAAGGAGGCCTCGGAGGGGTGGTTCCTGGTCGGCGTCTGCTACGGCTACACCTTCGAGTGGTCGCACCCCGACAGCGGGCACCTGAGCCTTGGCAAGATTCTCCGGACGCGCGAGATCGACTACATCTCCGGTCCGCCCAGCTACAAGAGCCGCGAGCCCGGCGGCAGCGCGCCGTTCCCCAGCCCGATCGACTCCTTCAACCTGAACGGCAAGCTGTTCATCAGCGAGGAGGACTACCGGACCTCGCTCGGGGAGGGCTTGGACCCCGACGAGTTCAATCCGGTGATCCGCACTCCGCAGGCGCTCGAGGCCGTCCATTGGAGGGGCGCCGGCTCGGCCCTGTGCCACTCGCACGGCGTGTGCTGGATGGACCTGCGGGGCAACGGGTGGCTGAAGACCTCCAGCGTGTGGCAGAGGGCGCAGAGGCTGCGGGACTGCCTCCAGATCGGCATGGTGGCGCCGGTTTCCGAGCCGGACGCCGCGGTGTTCATCGACGAACGCGCCTTGGCTTACCTCGTCGACGCCCAAGCGTTCCAGATCCTCGTCCAGAACGTGAGGGAGGCCGTCCTACGGTCCGGCCTCAGCGCGGGCTTCTACCTGCTCAGCGATCTTGCGCACCGCGAGACGTTCCCCGAGAGCAAGCTCTACATCTTCGTCAACGCTTGGGACATCCGCCAGGAGCTGCGCAGCGCCATCAAGCAGAGGCTTCAGCGCGACGACAAGGTGCTGTTCTGGCTCTATGCGGCCAGCCTGTTCGAATCGGGGCGGGAGAGCCTGGAGCGCGCCCGCGAGGTGACGGGCATCGCCCTCAAGCCGCAACCGTTCAGCAGCAAGACCGGCACGACCATCCTGCACCGGCGGCATCCTTTGTGCGAGGCGTTCGGCGATCGGGAGCATATCGGGCGCACGCTCTTCGAACCCAGTTACTGCGGCATTCCCGAGGAGGCCGTGGTGTTGGGCGAGTACACGCAGACCGGCCTGCCGAGCTTCCTGATGCGGGAGTTCGGCAAGGAGGGCGACCGCTCCACGCGCTGGAAGTCGGTGTTCCTGGGCGAGCCCGTGGTGACGCCCTCGCTGATCCGGGCCCTGGGCCAGTTGGCCGGGGCGCACGTTTGGAACTTCCAGGACGACGTGGTGCATGTGCGGCCTCCCTTCCTGTTGGTGCACTGCTCGGGCAGCGGTCCCAGGACGGTGGCCCTGCCGGGCAAGTGGTCCGCCTTCAACCTGCTCTCGGGGGAGTGGGTCGCCGAGGAATCGACGAACCTGCGCTTCCACGGACAGGACGGCTCCAGCCATCTCTTCCTGGTCGGACCCAAGCTGGAGATCGAGCATCTCCTCCGCACCGACTTCGAGCAGGCGTTGGCTTTCCCGGAGATTCCGCCGCGCGACGAGAACACGATCGAGTCGGACGCCGCCGACTTCGACGTTCCGATCATGAAGCTCGACGAGTGGATCGAGGGCGCCAGCCTCGACGAACTCGCCGAGGAGTGGATGCTCCGCCCCAAGATCGTCGAGGAACCGGAGGAGGAGCCGGAGCCCGTCCAGCAGACGCCCGGGTCGCGGCGGAGGAGGCGGCGGAAGTCCACCGCGGCAGAGTCGCGCCCCGCCGTCGAGGACCAACCGGTGGAGACCGCGGAAAAGCCGTTGCTCGATCCGGATGACACCCTGGGGCTCAATGTGATCTTCCGTCGGCGCGAGTGAGCCATGGCGTATAAGAGCGGACGCGTTGCCCTGATCGGCAAGCCCAACGCCGGCAAGAGCACCTTGCTGAACCAGATCGTCGGCCAGAAGGTGTCGATCGTCAGCAACAAGGCCCAGACCACCCGCAAGCGCGTCGTGGGCATCCTCACCACCGACGAGTTCCAGATCGCGTTCGTGGACACGCCCGGCGTGCACGAGCCTCACACCCGCCTCGGCCGGGCGATGGTGGAGGCCGCCCGCACCAGCCTGTCGGACGTTGACTTGATCGTCTTCGTCGCCGATGGGTCCAAGCGGCCGGACGAGGATGACGCTGAGATCATCCGCATGGTGCAATCGGTGCCGAAACCCAAGCAGGTGCCGGTGCTGGTCTGCATCAACAAGATGGACCGGCTCCGGCCCGAGCACGTCCAGAAAACCGTCGACCACTACGTGAACGCCCTCGGGGCGGTCGACTTCATGCTGACCACCGCGCTGGACGGCACGAACGTGGACAAGCTGGTCGGACAGATCGTGGAGCGGCTTCCCGAGGGGCCGCCCCTCTACGACCCGGACGACTTCACCGACCAGTCGGCGCGCTTCATGGCGGCGGAACTGGTCCGTGAGAAGATCCTGAACGCCACCAAGCAGGAGGTACCCCACGCGACCGCGGTGGTGGTGGAAGCGTGGGAGGAGCCCGAGGACCCCACGGGCGTGCTCGCCATCTCCGCTTCGATCATCGTGGAGAAGCAGAGCCAGAAGGCCATCCTCATCGGCCACCAAGGGCGCTTCATCAAGACGATCGGCACCAAGGCACGGCAGGAGATCGAGGAGCTCTTGGGGCGCAAGGTGTACCTCGAGCTGTTCGTGAAGGTCCGGGAGGGCTGGCGAATGAACCCCCGCATGCTGCAGGAGCTGGAGTACCTCGATTGAGGCTCCCTCCGATCCCCCAGCCCGTCGAGTCCTCCGGCCCGCGCGTCGCCGTGCAGTTCGTGGTGGAGCTGGTCGGACCTCGCCAATTGCCCGGCCTGAAGGCGCGAGAGCTGTTCTCGCATCCGTGGTTCGAGGCCCTCGGCAGACCGATGGCCTACGCCATGGCGCCGAACGACGCCTCTTGGCGCATCCTGGCGCCGGCGGACAGCGCCGTGCTGTACGACTCGCTGGCGCTCGCATGGCCGTACCTCGACCGTCGCGGGCACCTCACCTCCCGCTCGGCGGAGCGGCTGTTCCACGTGGCCGAGCGCCTGGCCTCCGGCTTGGAGCGGGTAGCCATGCCGCTCACGCCGCCGGAGCTCGTCGACGA
>DPBN01000263.1 GCA_003516955.1 Armatimonadota bacterium
CCCGGGGCTCCCACCGGAAACGGCTCGAGCCCGCCGCCGATCGGGCCGCTCAGGCCGGCCGAGGCGAGGCTGGCCCGAAAGTCGTTCGTCGCTGGAGGCGCCGGCGGCTGGAGGCGCTGGAGCCTCGCTTGGATCTCCGCCATCCTCTGGCGCACTCCCTCGGGTCCGAGCAGATCCACGTTCATGATGCCCTCCTCAACACCGCCCACTCGTCGAGCGCCGCCTGTTCGCGGCGGTCCGCCTCGGCCTGCCACTCGGCGCGGGCCGCCTCCCGCAGCTTGCGGAGGGCCTCGGCGTCCCTCCGCGCCTCGATCCAAGCCTGGCGCAGCGACTCCTCCTCGTCCTCCAGGGTCCGCACGACGATCCTCTGCTGCCGCTCCCGGTCCGCCAGAGCCTCCAAGAACCGTTCGAGTGCCAAACGATCCTCCAAGCCCGCTAGCGGCCTGGCTAGAGCCTCGGCCCGAACGCCCGCCAGGGCCTCGAGCATTCGTTCGGCATCCAAACGCTGTGCCCGCGCGTTCAGGAACGCCGTCTTGGCCTCCTCCTCCAGCCTCTCCCGGTGCTCCAGCACCTTCTGCAGGCGGAAGCGGAACTTACGCATCGGTCAGCCTCCTGAGCCGCGCCACGGTCTCCTCGAACGGCGTGCCGTCCGCCTTGTCCTGCCTCAGGAAGGCGTTGATCTCGTCCCACTTGGCGAGGGCCTGGTCCGCGACCGGCCTCGAGCCCGACTTGTAGGCGCCGATGCTCACCAGGTCCTCCACGTCGTCGTAGGCGGCGATCAGCTCGCGCAGCCGGCGGGCGGCCTGGATCTGCTCGGCGCCGACGACCAGCGGCATGGTTCGGCTGAGGCTCTGCAGGGTGTCGATCGGGGGATAGTGCCCGCGGCTGGTCAACCGGCGGCTGAGCACGATGTGTCCGTCGAGGATCGAGCGGGCGGCGTCCGAGATCGGCTCGTTCGTATCGTCGCCTTCGACCAGCACGGTGTACAGCGCGGTGATCGACCCAGCCTCGCTGGTGCCGGCCCGCTCCATCAGGCGCGGCAGGAGCGCGAAGACGCTGGGCGTGTAGCCCTTGGTGCTGGGCGGCTCGCCCACCGCCAGGCCCACCTCGCGCTGAGCCATGGCGAACCTGGTCACGGAGTCCATCATCAGCAGCACGCTCATCCCGCGGTCGCGGAACCACTCGGCCATGGCCGTGGCGGTCATCGCAGCCTTGATGCGCACCAAGGCCGGCTGCTCCGACGTGGCGCACACCACCACGCTGCGGCGCAGGCCCTCCTCTCCCAGATCGTTCTCGAGAAACTCGCGCACCTCGCGGCCGCGCTCGCCCACGAGCGCGATCACGTTCACGTCGGCCGAGCAGTACCGGGCGATCATGCCGAGCAGCGTGCTTTTGCCGACTCCGCTTCCCGCAAAGATGCCCATGCGCTGGCCTTCGCCAAGGGTCAGCAGCCCGTCGATCGCCCGCACCCCCGTGGCCAGCGGCCTGCTGATCACCGGGCGGCGCATCGCCTGCGGAGGCGTCGAATCGATCGGGTAGGCGTCGGCGCAGCCGAGGGGCCCGCCATCGTCGAGCGGCCGTCCCAAGCCGTCCAGCACCCTGCCGAGCAGCGCCTCCCCGACCGGCACCTCGAGGCACCGGCCGGTGCCCCGCACCAGGCTTCCCGCCCGGACGCCCGAAAGCTCGCCCAACGGCATGAGCAGAACCCGGTCGCCCCGGAACCCCACGACCTCGGCCGCGATCGGCTCGTCGGAGCCGGACTCGATCCAGCACAGGTCGCCGATCCTCGAGTTCGGGCCGTTGGCCTCCACCACGAGCCCCACCACCTGCGTGACCCGGCCTTTCACGTCCAAGAGGCGGCAACGGTCCAGCCCCTGCCAGCGCGAGGCGAAGTCGGGCCTAGGCGGCGACAGCCTCATCGTCTCGCCCCTCCTCCGGCAAGAAGGCCTCTCCGAGCGTCTGCCGCACCAAGTTCCGGACGCGCGTGGGCAGCGTGGCGTCGATCACGCCGCCAGCGCTGTCGACGATCACCCCGACGTCGATCGTCGGATCGTCCACCACCTCGATCCGCTTGAGGCTTTCCGAGGCGGCCAGCAGCTCCGGCATCCGCTCGCGGAGAACGGCGCCGTGGAACGGGTTCACCCGAATCCGTGCGGACTCGGCGTGCGTCACCTCGGCCAGCGCCTCCCGAGCGAGGCCGACCACCGCGGACGGGTCGGCGGAGAGCTCCCGCCCGAGCAGCCGCGCGGCGATCGCCAGCGCCAAAGGCGCCAGAGCCTCCTCGCAGTTCGCGAAAAACCGATCCATGAGGGGCCCGAAGCATTCGTCCACCCTCCGCAGCGTCTGCGCCAGCTCCTCCAAGCCCGCGCGCGTGCGCCGCTCGACTTCCGCCGTGGCCGCCTCCAAACCGTCCCGATAGCCCTCCTGCCGGCCCTGTTCCAGCCCCCTGGCGAGACCCTCGGCGTACCCCTCGGCCCGCGCCTGCTCGCGCAGCTCCTCCAGCTGCCGGTTCAGCTTGCCGCCGGCCGAGCTGGAGGCCGCGCTCAGGGGGTCGGTCAGAATCGAGGCGAACGGCCGCGCCTGCGGAGCTGCGTCGCCGGAAAGGATCGTCCGCCTAGACAAGGACGTCCTCCTCTCCGTCACGGCCGATGGTGATCTCCCCGGCGGCCTCGAGCCTTCGGATCACCGCCACGATCTTCTGCTGGGCCTCCTCCACAACCTTCAGGCGAACCGGCCCCATGAACTCCATGTCCTCCTTCAGCATCGCGGCGGCGCGCTCGGAGAGGTTCTTGAACACCTTCTGCTGGACGTCCTCCTTGACCGACTTGAGGGCCGTCGCGAGGTCCTTCATGTCCACCTCGCGCAGGACCTGCTGCACGGCGCGGTCGTCCAGCTGGACGATGTCCTCGAACACGAACATCATGTTCTTGACCTGCTCGGCCAGCTCCGGGTTGGACTCGGCCAAGGACTCCATGATCATCCGCTCGGTGGAGCGGTCCACGCGGTTCAGCAGGTCCACGAGGGCCTTGGGGCCTCCCGCCTGGCTCATCTCCTGGTTCA
>DPBN01000399.1 GCA_003516955.1 Armatimonadota bacterium
TCGTGCTGGCGGTGACGGCGGCCTCGCTGCGCTACGAGCACTTCTTCAGCTTCGACGTGTTCCTGAACCTGTTGCGGGACAACGCCTTCCTGGGCTTGGCGGCGATCGGCGTCACGTTCGTGATCCTCTCCGGCGGCATCGACCTGTCGGTCGGCGCGATGATCGGCTTCGTGGGCGTGTTCTGCGCGACGCTGATGAACGCCGGGGTGCCCGGCTCGGCGGCGATCCTGCTCGCGGTGGCGGTGGGCACGCTCGTCGGTCTGGGCATGGGGTCGCTCGTGGCGTTCTACGACCTGCCTCCGTTCCTCGTAACGCTCGCCGGGATGTTCCTCCTTCGCGGGATGGCCCTCGTGATCAGCATGGAGGCGCTTCGCATCGACGACCCGCTGTTCCAGGCCTTGGGCCACTCCAAGTGGGTCGCGCCGGGCTTGCTGATCGCGGTGCTGCTGCTGGGCGTGTATCTGGCGAACTTCCGGCCGTTCGGTCGGGCGGTCTACGCCGTCGGCGGCAACGAGCAGTCGGCGCTGCTGATGGGCCTGCCCGTGCGGCGCACCAAGGTGCTGGTTTACGGGCTCAGCGGGTTCTGCTCGTCGCTGGGCGGCGTGGTGTTCGCCTTCTACACGCTCTCGGGCAACGCCAATTCGGGCATGACGCTGGAGCTGGACGCCATCGCGGCGGCCGTGATCGGCGGCACGCTGCTGACGGGCGGCGTGGGGCACCTGTTCGGCACCCTGCTGGGAGTGCTGATCCTAGGCACCATCCAGACCGTGATCTCCTTCGAGGGCACGCTCAGCTCGTGGTGGACGCGCATCGCCGTGGGATTGCTGCTGCTGGCGTTCATCGGCCTGCAGAAGCTGTTCCAAGCCGGTCGGTCGGAAACGCCCTGAGCGGGCGCCTCACCGCGCGGGCTTCGGCCGCCGAAGCTCCGGGAAGAGGCCCGGACAGGTCGCTAAGCCGCGATCGCGCCCAGCGACTCCCAAGCCGGGTCCACCCGGCCCGTGGCCACCTCGCACATCAGCGGCACGATCTGCAGCCGGCCCGACTGAAGCGCGCGGGCCAGCGTGAAGCTCTTGCGCAGCGTGCGCAGGGTGGCCTCCAAGTGCAGCTTGGGTACCTTGCGAGGGTCGATCGCGTGGCTGCCGAACGCCTGGAGGACGCTAGGCTGCAGCAGGCGCAGCACCGCGTGGACGTTGGGGCCCTGCGCTTCCGTCAGGCCCTTCAGGTGCAGCTCCACCGCCGCGCCGAGCAGGCGGCACCCGGTGTGGCCGAGCACCGCGATCAGCGGCACTCCGTCGGCCTGCACGGCGTGCTCCAGGGCGCCCACGATGGTCGGCTCGGCGATATGGGCCGGCGTGCGCAGCACCAGCAGGTCGCCGGGAGCGGCGTCGAACAGCAGCTCGGGCGGCACGCGCGAGTCGCAGCAGCCGAGCACCGCCGCGTAGGGCTTGTTCTCCGGGTTGGCGTGCAGGATCGGTCGCAGCCTCCCCTCCAGGTACCTCCTGTTGCCCTCCAGCAGCTTCGCGAGGGCCTCCGACGGGTCCATCCTCGGTGCCATTCCAAGGGGTTTGTTCCACCTCGGGGCCCGGGATCGGAGGCTACTCGCGCGGAAGGAGCGTCGGCGCGTTGGCGAGCGTCCACACCGTGAGGGCGTTGTTCGTGCAGGCCTGGACCAAGTAGTCCGACCGAACCTGTTCGATGCGGTCGTACTGCGTGTGCCAGATCAGCCCGTAGCTGAGGCCGCCGCCCTTGCGCCAGAAGAACGCCGGCACGCCCTTGGCCACGAACGGGGCGTGGTCGCTCCCGCCGGACCGGGTCGGCATGCGGTCCACCACGCGCACCTCCGGCGCCAAGCCGGGGAACTCCTTGGCCACCCGCTCGAAGACCGTCCGGAACAGCGGGGCCTGCTTCTCGGTGCAGGCCACGCCCGCGTCGAAGCCGCCGCCGGCGTCCTCCACGAACACCGCGCTGATCTTGTCCAGACTCGCCTCGTTGGCGCGGACGTAGGCGCTCGAGCCGAGCAGACCCTGCTCCTCGCCGGACCACAGGATGAACCGGATCGTGCGCCTCGGCTTCTCCGGGAGGCTGGCCAGCACGCGGGCGACCTCCATCACGATGGTGGAGCCTGTGCCGTTGTCCTGGCAGCCCTGCGAGCCCGGGCCGTCCCAGCTGTCCAGATGCGCGGAGAGGATGACGGCCTCCTCGGACTTTTCCCTCCCCGGAATCTCGGCGATCACGTTGCCGATCGGGCGGTCCTCCTTGGAGAAGCGGTGCACGGAGTTGAACTCCAGGGTCACCGGGGTGCCGAGGGCCAGGAAGTCGAGGATCGCGTCCAAGTCCGACGAGCGCACGAGGAAGAACGGCTTCTGCGGCTTGCTCGGATCCGGGCGACCGGGCCGGCCGTGCGTCTGGATGCGCTCGCTGGAGGTCGCGCGCACGCGGCCCGCGATCCCAGCCTTGTCCAGCAGCTCCTCGACCTCGGCGTTGGGCTGGGCGGTTTGGCCGGAGCCCCGCCCGCCGAGCTTCTCCCGGTACACCACCCACGCGCCGGCGAGGCGATCCTTGACGGCGAGCAGCTCGTCCATCGTGGTCGGCGCCACGACGGCTGGGCCGCGCAGAGGCCCGTCCGTCCCGACGGTCCACGCCATCGCAGTGAACTCCAGCTCGCGCCGCACGGGGGCGACCATCCTGGCGTAGGCGCCGGGCGCGCGGTCGAAGCCGGGCATGGTGCCGTAGGGCTCGAAGCGCACGTTCTTCAGGCCCCAGGCGCGGAAGCGGTCCATCGCCCACCGGGAGGCCTTGTCCAGGTTCTCCGACCCGGTGAGGCGCGGCCCGATCTTCTGGCACAGGTGGCTCAGGTGGCGCATCGCCTGGCTTCTGTTCTTGGCTTCGTCGACGATGCGGTCGTCGACGGTCGCGGAGAGGGAGGGGAGAGCCGCGGCGAGGGCCAGCGCGGCGGCGAGGAGGCGGAACGGCCGGTGCGACATGGGCGCATTATGGGCCAAACGGCGCCGAGGTCCCGTCCCGTATAATGGAGCGTGCCCCCGGTGCACCGCCGCGCTTCGGCGCGACCGTCGCGGCGTGCCCAGAGGGGGAGGGGGCACGAGGGAGCGGGAGGCGATGGTCAAGTACATCTTCGTCACGGGCGGCGTCGTGAGCTCGATCGGCAAGGGCATCGCCGCCGCGAGCCTGGGGAGGCTGCTGCGAAACCGAGGGTTCACCGTCGCTCCGATGAAGCTGGACCCGTACATCAACGTCGACGCCGGCACCATGAACCCGTACCAGCACGGCGAGGTGTTCGTCACCGAGGACGGCGCGGAGACGGACCTGGACCTGGGGCACTACGAGCGCTTCATGGACGTGAACTGCTCCAGCCTCTCGTCGGTCACCACCGGCAAGGTGTACCGGGCCGTGATCGAGGCGGAGCGCCGAGGCGACTACCTGGGTGGCACGGTGCAGGTGATCCCCCACGTCACCAACGAGATCAAGCGCTCGATCATCGAGGTGGGCGAGCGCACCTCGGCCGACGTCGTGCTGGCGGAGATCGGCGGCACGGTCGGCGACATCGAGAGCCTGCCGTTCCTCGAGGCCATCCGCCAGATGCGCAAGGACGTGGGCTGGCAGAACACGCTGTTCGTGCACGTCACGCTGGTGCCCACCGTCGGTCCTTGGCGCGAGATCAAGACCAAGCCCACGCAGCACAGCGTCCACAAGCTGCGCGAGATCGGCATCACGCCCGACGTGCTCGTGTGCCGCAGCGAGGCCCCCATCCCACCGGACGTGAAGGAGAAGATCAGCCTGTTCTGCGACGTTCCCACGCAGGCGATCGTGGAGTCGCTGAACGCGGAGACGATCTATGAGGTTCCGCTGGCGTACGAGGACGCCGGCCTCGGCGAGTTCGTCGCGGACCGCCTGGGCCTGGAGAAGCGCGAGCCCTCGATGGGCGAGTGGCGCAAGCTCGTCAAGGTCCTGAAGAACCCGAAGCGCGAGTGCCGCATCGCCGTGGTGGGCAAGTACACGAGCAACGGCGACGCCTACAAGTCGATCGGCGAGGCGCTGGTCCACGCCGGCATCCCGAACGACGCCCGCGTGAGGGTCGAGTGGATCGAGAGCGACTCGCTGGAGAACGGCGTGTCGCCCGCGGACGCCCTGGGCGGCATGGACGGCCTGGTGGTTGCTCCGGGGTTCGGCGGGCGAGGGATCGAGGGCAAGATCCAGGCGATCCGCTACGCCCGCGAGACCGGCCTGCCGTTCCTCGGCATCT
>DPBN01000401.1 GCA_003516955.1 Armatimonadota bacterium
GATCGCCGAACAGACCAACCTGCTGGCGCTGAACGCGGCGATCGAGGCCGCCAGGGCGGGCGAGCACGGCCGGGGCTTCGCGGTGGTCGCCGAGGAGGTCCGCAAGCTCGCCGAGCAGTCCGGCGCCTCCACGAGGGAAATCGCCGAACTGGTGAGCGAGGTGCGGGCGGACGTGGAGCGGGCGGTGGCCGCCATGGCCGCCACCACCGAGCTCGTGGAGGTCGGCAACCGGCAGAGCGAGGAGGCCGGCCGGGCGATCGCCGAGGCGCTCGGCCTCGTCGAGGCCGTGGTCGAGCGGTTCACCAACGTGGAGGCACTGGCCAAGCGGGCGGGCGAGGCCGTCGGCGACCTCGCGCAGAGGCTGGAGTCCGTCGCCTCGGCGGCCGAGCGGAACGGCGGGTCCATTGCGGAGGCTCTGGACGGCGCCAACCAGATCTTCGCCGCCATGGAGTCCGGTCGCGGCCTCGGGGGAGGAATCCGCCGCCAGCGCGCAAGAGATCGACGCGATGGCCTCGCAGATCCGCGAGACCGCCGCGCAGCTGAACCTGGCGGCCTCCGCGTTCCGCCTCACCGAGGAACGCGGCCGGAAGGCGGCCTAGGCGGCGGACGCGGCCCGCTTGGCCAGCCGCCTCGCCCTGCGGCTCAGCCAAGGCGGCACGATCAGGGTGGTGGCCAGCAAGGCCACCACCGCCGCGCTGTACACGCTCTTCTGCACCAACCCCGCCTGGAGGCCGATGGTGGCGAAGATCAGGCCGACCTCGCCGCGCGGGACCATGCCGATCCCCACCAGCCACCGGTCGATGCCCTTGCCGAAGGCGCCCACTCCGGCGGCCAGCTTGCCCGGAACCGCGATCGCGAACAGGGCCAGCGCCAGAAGCAGCACGCCGTGGTTGGCCGGGTTGAACGGGTTGAACACCGTCACGTCGATCTGCATGCCGATCAGAACGAAGAACACCGGAACGAACAGCTCCGACGCGGGCTGGACCTTGTCCTCGATCGGCACCTTCTCATCGGTCGACGCCAGAACCAGCCCCGCGGCGAACGCTCCGACGATCGGAGCCATGCCGATCAGCGTGCCCGTGTAGGCCAGCAGCAGGCAGAACCCGACCGCCGCCACCACGAGCGTGCCTCCGGCCCGCATCCTCCTCACCAGGCCCATCAGGCTCGGCGCGAGCCTCATCCCCAGGAACACCGAGCCGAGGAGGAACAGCACCGCCAGACCCACCTGCAGCGCCGGATGCATCGGGGAGCCGGACCTGGGAGCCAGCGCGGAGACCAGGATCGCCAACACGAGCAGGCCCAGGATGTCGTCCACGACCGCCGCCCCGATGATCACCTGCCCGGACCTGCTCCGCAGGAGGTTCAGGTCCCGCAGCACCCGAGCCGTGATCCCGACGCTCGTCGCCGTCAGGATGCCGCCCATGAACAGGGCCTCGCCCCAGGGATAGCCGAGCTGATGCAGCAGCACCCACCCGGCAAGCAGAGGCACCACCACGCCGATGCAGGCGACGGCCACGGCCTGCCCGCCGACCTTCAGCAGCTGGGACAGCTCGCTCTCCAGCCCGACCTCGAAGAGGAGCAGGATCACGCCGATCTCCGACAGAAACCGAACCGCCTCGTGCTCGGGCGCCTCCCGGAAGACGGGGATCTGGTACAGCGCGACGCCGGCGAGAATCTCCCCCAGCACCGTGGGCTGCCGGAGCCACTCGCACAGCTCCGCGCCGATCTTCGCCGCCACGATGATGCCCATGAGGAAGAGGATGAGTTCGGCTTCGTGCATGCCCGTCCCCAACCTTACCGCGAGGCGTCATCCGGGAACCGGCGCGACTGTGGAACAACCCCCTTGGGATGGAGGCAGGAGTGTTCTGGAAGAGGCTTTGGCTCGCGCTTACCGCCACCGCGATGGCGGCGCCCGCTTGGTGCGCGTCCACCGCTCTGAACGTCATGCCGATCGCCGACGTGCTCCGCCACCGCGAGGCGATGGTCTATCTGTGGACCCAGGGCAACGAGCGGAACGTCGACCCGGTCTATCACCACGGTCATAGCCTGCAGGTCGGACTGTGGGACCGCCTGGAGGTCGGTTACGACGACGACTTCGAGGGCAGCACGACGTGGAACGCCAAGGTCCTGCTCGGCGAGGGCAAGGACGGCGCGGTCAGCGTCGGGTGGGCCAGCATCGAGGGCGACCGGGCCACGCCCTTCGTGGTGGGCCGAGTGGACCTGCCCGGCTGGAGGCTGCACGCCGGGTGGATGCGCGACGGCGTCAGCAGGGCCATGATCGGGCTGGACGCGCCGCTCGGATCGTGGACGCTGATGGCCGACTGCATCACGGGCGAGGGCGGCGCGACGTGGATCGGCGCCTGCGGCGAGGTGCTGGCTCCCGGGCTGACCCTCACCCTGAGCGTCGGGGTGCCCCACGCCCGGTCGGACGGCATCCAGCACATCGTGTGCCTGCAGTACGGTCTGCGCTTCTAGAAACCATGCGAAAGCGCCGCGGCCGCGCCCGAAGGCGCGGCCGTGCGGCGACCTATCCTCCCCCGCATCCGGGGAAGCCTCAAAGGCGAGCCGAACCTCAGCGACTCTCCTGCTGATTCTGTTGCCCGTTCTGCTGCTGGATCTTCTGGCGAATCTCCGGCGGCACGTTCACGGCCGGACCGGTCTGCTGCTTGCCCGGCTCGATCTTGTATTCCTCGACGGGCGTGTCTCCGGAGTTCGCTCCGCAACCCGCGGCCACCGCGAGCGCGCCCAAAGCGACGATCAACCAACCGTTCCGCATCGGCATTCTCCTCCTGTCCTCTCTGCGGAGGGAGCGGGCGCCGGGGCGCCCGCCCCAACCGCGGTCAGTCGTTCTCAGCGATACTCGCCCCAGGCCGTATCGACCCAGTGCTGGCGGTCCGCCTGCGTGTAGTGCGTGTTCGTGTTCGGGTCGATGCCGTAGAGCGACGCGCCCCAGTCGTCCTTCACGGGGTCGGAGACGTTCATCGTGGCGATCGCGTTCTTGGTCTTCACGTGCCCGTCGGCCCAGACCCAGGCGACCTGCTTACCCACGGCGTGGAAGGGACCGTTGTCGCCCGCCGGGCACACGGCCGAGCTGCCGCCGACCGGGGTGATGCACCACCAGGGCTTCGCCTCATCCGTGCTGAGGAATCCCGGCTTCAGGTCGGTCCACTGCGCGCGGCTCGGCAGCATGATGATCGTGCCGGCGACGTCGTCGACGGTGCTCAGGCTGTCCAGGCCCGGAGGGGTCCACGGGCCGCCGCACCAGCCGTTGGCGAAGCCGATCAGCATCGTGTTGACGGCGAAGTTCGTCGCGTAGCGGGGCTGCGGCTGTCCGACGCCGAGCCAAGGCTGGTCCACCCAGTACTGTTCGGAGAAGAACGGGTTGGTGTTGTCCTGCAGCAGGGCCTTGGACTTGTGGTACGGCGCCAGCGAGTGCCGCCAGGAGTACCACTGGGCTCCGCCGTTGTTGCCCCAGTCGCAGGTGGGATACGACGGGAAGCCGAAGTAGGTCTTGACCAGGGCGTCGTCCCAGTCGTTCATGTACATCAGGTTCGCCGTGGCCAGCTGCTTGGCGTTGCTCAGAGCGGCGGTGCGCTTGGCGGCCATCTTGGCCTGGGCGAAGACGGGGAACAGGATCGCCGCCAG
>DPBN01000402.1 GCA_003516955.1 Armatimonadota bacterium
TGTTCGACGGCCGCCCTCGCCCGACGCCCCCAAGAGTGGATCGAGTGCGCGTTGCCGAACCGTTCGCCCAGCCAAGGAAGCATCGCCCGGAGGACTCTCGGGTCCAGCGGCGAGGTGGCGGCGTGGTCGAAGTACCGGTCGAGCATAGCGGGCATGTCGTTCCCTCGCCATAATGTACGCGAAGGCCCGAGAGCCGTTCGGGCCAGGGATGCCCCATGCGCAGTCTGCTTCTCCGATTCCTCGTTGTTCCGCTCCTCCTCGCGTCCGGGTCGGCGGTCGCCTCGGCGCAGAGCCGGCGCGAGATCGAACGGGCGATCGGGGCGGTCAAGCCCGCCTTGGTGCGGATCCTCGTCGCCGGCGTCGAGTACCAGCAGGGCCGGGAGGAGAAGTCGGAGAGCGCGGGCAGCGGCGTGATCGTTCGCCCCGAGGGTTACGTGGTGACCAACCACCACGTGGCGGGCTGGGCCAAGCGGCTCGTCGTGACCTTGGCGGACCGCACGGAGGTGGAGGCGGACCTCGTCGGCACGGACCCGCTGACGGACATTTCCGTGCTCAAGCTACGCCCGAGGCCCCAGGGGCCGTATCCCTTCGCGCGGTGGGGCGACTCCTCCAAGCTCCGGGTCGGGGATCCGGTGCTGGCCATGGGCAGCCCGCTGGCGCTCACGCAGTCGGTCACGCAGGGCATCGTGAGCAACACGGCGATGGTGATGCCGGATCTGCTGGGCAGGGTGGACCTGTCCTTGGACGGTGAGGATGTCGGCAGCATGGTGCTGTGGCTCGGGCACGACGCCAAGATCCAGCCGGGCAACTCGGGCGGCCCGCTGGTGAACCTGGCCGGTGAGGTGGTGGGCATCAACGAGCTCGAGTACGGCCTCAGCGGGGCGATCCCCAGCAACCTAGCCCGGAAGGTCGCGGACAGCCTGATCGCCGACGGCAGAGTGGTTCGCGCCGACCTCGGCTTGCGCGTGCAGCCTCTGCTCAAGAGCCTCGGGCGGGAGAAGGGCGCGCTGGTGAGCCGGGTGGTGAAGGGTTCCCCCGCGGCGCAGGCCGGACTCCTGCCGGGAGACATCCTGCTGAGCATCGGCGGGACCGAGACCAACGTTCGCTTCCCGGAGCAGGTGCCGCCCTTCAACGGCTTCGTGGCGTCCCTTCCGGTCGGGCAGACGGTGGAGGTCGCCTTTGAGCGCGGCGGCAAGGTGCAGCGAGCGAAGATCGCGCCCGTGGAGCGGGAGAGCCGACTGGTGCGTCCCTTGGCCATCAAGCGGATCGGCCTGGTGGTACAGGACCTCACCCGCAGCGAGGCGCAGGCTCTTGGTCGCCAGAATGCGGAAGGTGCGAAGGTGCAGAGCGTGAGCCCCGGTGGGGTGGCGGGAAGCCTGAAGCCGCAGCTCCGCGAAGGCGACATCGTCGTGGCCGTCGGCAACCAACCGGTGCGGAACTCCAAGGAACTCCGCGAGATTCTCGAGGCGACGGTGCAGCCGGAGAAGATGCCGCTGGTGCTGGCGCTGACGTTCGAGCGCGGCAGCGAGCAGATCGTTTCGGTCGCGAAGGTCGAGCGGCTGGACGGACAGGACACCAGCCTGGAGGCCCGCAAGGCGTATCTGGGAGTGAGCACCCAGGTCTTGGTTCCCGAGCTCGCCGCCGTGTTGGGCGTGGAGGGCCGCAAGGGGTTCCGCGTGACGGCGGTCGCGAGCGGCTCGCCGGCGGAGAAGGCCGGGCTGAAGGTCGGCGACCTGATTCTCGCCGTGGACGACCAACCGTTGGAGGCCTCGCGGCCCGAGGACGCCGAGGAGCTGACCGAGACGATCCGTCAGTACGACATCGGCGCAGAGGTGGAGCTGAAGATCTGGCGCCAAGGGCTGCAGACGGTGAAGGCGACCCTGGGTGCGTCTCCAACCTCCCCGCGCGAGTTGCGCCGGCACCGCGACGAGGATTTCGAGTTCACCGTCCGCGACCTCACCGTGCAGGACCGGGACGGCAAGCGGCTGGGAGGGGTCCAAGGCGTGCTCGTCGAGGATGTCGCCTCGGGGGGCTGGGCGGCCTTGGGCAAGCTGTCCGCCGGCGACGTGATCCTGAGCGTCAACGGCCAGGCTGTGGCGGACATCGACGGTTTCCGCCAAGCGATGGCCGACCAGAAGGCCCGAAAGTCCAAGTTCGTCGTCCTGCGTGTGCTTCGGGGCACGGACGAGATGTTCATCGAGATGGAGGCGGACTGGTCCGCGTCCCAATAGGAGAACCATGAGAACCATCATCACCGCCGCGGCGCTCGGGTGGGCGCTCTCGTCGTACGCCTGGGCCCAGGACGCGGCCACCTCGGAAGCAGGGCGCCAACTGGCCAAGAAGGTCGCGGACGCCATCGTCACGGTCCGCGTCGCCACGAAGATGACCATGACGTTCGAGGGTGAGTCGAGCAACCAGGAGCGCAAGTCGGAGTCCCAGGGCTTGGTTGTGGACGCCGAGGGCTCGACCATCGTTCCGCTCTCCAACCTCGATCCCTCGGCGCTGTTCGCGGCGATCGGCGGCGAGGGGATGTCGATGAAGACGGACATCACCGACGTCAAGCTCGTGCGGTCCGACGGGACGGAGATCGACGCGAAGATCGTCCTGCGGGACAAGGACCTCGACCTCGCCCTGCTGGTGCCGACCAAGCAGCCCGCCGCGCCGTTGGCGTTCGTGAACCTCGCCGAGGCGGGATCGGCGGAGGCCCTCGACCCCGTGTTCGTGTTCAGTCGGCTTGGCCGGGTCGCCAACCGCGCTCTCTACCACCGGGTGACGTTCATCGGGTCCGTGATCGAGCGGCCACGCAAGCGGTACGTGGTGGAAATGGGCCAGCTTTCGAGCGAGGTCGGGTCGCCGGTTTTCGACCGGACGGGGAAGCTATTGGGCCTGATCACGCTGCGCGCCGCCACGGGCGGAGCGGCGGATGCCGGCGACGCGACAGGCCGAAACTCCGTGCTGCCGATGGTGGTGCCGTCCGTCGACCTGCTGAAGTTCGTGTCGTCGGCCGCGGCCCCCGCCAAGTGAGCGCCGTCTAGACGAGAGCTTGCCGCAGGGCCTCCAGGATTCTGCGGTTCGATTCGGCGTC
>DPBN01000217.1 GCA_003516955.1 Armatimonadota bacterium
GTGCTCGACTGGAGGCCGGACGCGGCAGGGGAGTCCGGCCCTCCGCGCCACCACCGCATCGCGCCGGACGAGGTCGCGAGGCTTCTGCTCGAGGCGGGCTTCCGCGAGCCCGGAGTCTCGCTCCGCGACGAGGACACCTATCTGGTGACGGCCGCGAAGCCCGCCTGACCGGCGCCGCCGAGCAGCCGACTAGGAGCCCTCGCCCCGGCCGACCTCGATCCCGCGGAAGCGGCTCGTCGACGAGTAGTGCGACATGAAGCCCACCTGGCCGGGCTGGCCCTTGCCGCAGTTCAGCACGCCGATCGCGCGCCAATCCTCGGGCCCGCACACCGCGTCGCAGGCGTTCCAGAACTCGGGGGTGTTGCTGCGGTACACCACGTCGCGCAGCACGGCCACCTTTCGGCCGTCCTTGATCCTCCAGAACATGTCGCCGCCGAACTGGAAGTTGAGCCTGCGCTGGTCGATGCTCCACGTTCCGGCGCCCTCGATGTAGATGCCGTCGTTGGTGTCGGCGATGAGGTCCTCGGGGCTGCCCGAGCCCGGAAGCAGGCCGATGTTCGGGATACGAACGATCGGAGCGCTGTGCCAGCCGTCGGCGCGGTTGGTGCCGTGCGAGCGCTTGGCGCCGATCTTCGGGGCGACCTCCCGGCTGGTGCCGTAATCGACGAGCACTCCCTCGCGGATGACGTCCCACTTCTGGCCCTCGACCCCGTCGTCGTCGGCGCCAGTGCTGGCCAGGAACTCGGGCGTCACGTTGTCCGCGACGACGTTCACGATGCGGCTGCCGTACTGGAACTTGCCGAGCTTGTCGACGGTGGCGAACGACGTGCCGGCGTAGTCGGCCTCGTAGCCCAGCACCCGGTCCAGCTCGGTGGCGTGTCCGATCGACTCATGGATCGTAAGGTGCAGGTGCTCGGGGTCCAGGATCAGATCCATCCGGCCGACGGGCGCGGGCTCCGCCGTCAGCTTCATGCGCGCCTCGCGGGCCACGCGCTCGGCGTTGGCCGGGAAGTCCGCGGCCACGATGTGCTCCCACCCGGCGAGCCGGCCGTAGGCGTGGTAGCTCCTGGACTGGCGCTGGCCCTCGCCCACGGCGTGCGCCATGATCACGCCCTCGGTGATCATCCGGTCCCGCTCGATGTCCGACCCCTCGGTGTTCAGATAGACCTGCTCCTGCCGGATGGCCCGGACGTAGCCGATGGCGAGCCGGATGTCGGGCATGCGCCGCATCGTCTCCGTCGCCCGCAGCAGCAGGCCGGTCTTCTCGTCGATGGGCACCTCGAACGGGTCGATCGCGCGCGGCGAGCGCCAGCGGATCGTGTGGGGCGGCTCCTCGGCGAGCACCACGTCCTCCGTCTTGGCCATCGCGCTGGCCTTGGCGATCGCAAGGGCCTGCAGGGCCGTGGCGCGCACCGAGTCGGGCGTGAGCACCGCGGTGCTGGCGAAGCCCCAGGCGCCGTTGGCCAGGCACCGCACTCCGATGCCGGCCGTGGCGTTGTCGGACACCGACTGGATGCGCTCGTTGCGCGCGTACACCACCTGGTTGCGGGCGGCGATCAGCCGAACGTCGGCGAACTGCACCGAGCCACGGACGGTCTCGAGGGCCAGACGCGCCAGGTCCTTCCAAGCGGAATCGACGGATTGCATGGGTTGAGGAACCTCCTGCCCCAGTTTGACAAGGTTCGCGCGCCATCGCAAGGGGACCGGCCGCGCCGATCTTGCCGATCGCGCGCCAATCCTGAACCCACCGATGGTCCTTTGCCCCTCTTCAGGATAGACTAGGCTGATCGTCCCAGCGGTCCGGTCCCGCCGGGCCCGTGGAGTCGCCCATGGCCGAAGAGTCCGACCAGCGCCCGTTGCCGGAGATTCGCGTGCACAAGCCTTGGTGCAAGTCGTGCGGCATCTGTGCCGACCTGTGCCCCAGGAACGTTCTGCTCATGGAGGGCGGTTACCCCGTCGTGATGCGGTTGGAGGCCTGCACCGCCTGCGGAATCTGCGAGGTTCACTGCCCTGACTTCGCCATCACCGTCACCAAGCCGAAGTCCCACGGAGGCGCCCAGCCGTGACGCGCAGCAGCCGACCCCTCACCGACCCGAGCAAGAGGCGCCCGCCGCGGATGCTGTCCGGCAACGAGGCCTGCGCGCTGGCCGCCATCGACGCCGGGATGCGGTTCTACGCCGGCTACCCCATCACGCCCTCCTCCGAGATCGCCGAGCACCTGGCCAACTGGCTGCCGCGGATGGGCGGCGTGTTCATCGCCATGGAGGACGAGATCGCGTCGATGGGCGCGATCATCGGCGCGAGCCTCACGGGAACCAAGGCCATGACCGCCACCAGCGGCCCGGGCTTCAGCCTGATGCAGGAGAACATCGGCTACGCGAGCATGGCCGAGGTGCCCGTGGTCGTGGTGAACGTGATGCGCGGCGGGCCGAGCACGGGGCTGCCGACCTCCCCGGCGCAGGGCGACGTGATGCAGGCCCGATGGGGCACGCACGGCGACCACCCGGTGATCGCCCTCACGCCGTACAGCGTGGAGGAGACCTACGAGGCCACCGTGCGGGCCTTCAACCTCTCGGAGCAGTACCGCGTGCCCGTGATCCTGCTGCTGGACGAGGTGATCGCGCACGTCAACGAGAAGGTGGCGCTGCCCGAGCGGGAAGCTCTGCGCATCGTGGAGCGTCCCCAGCCCGAGGTCCCGCCGGAGCAGTACCTGCCCTTTGTGGACACCCCCACCGGCGTGCCTCCCATGGCGCCGTTCGGCACGGGGTACCGCTACCACGTGACGGGCCTCGCCCACGACGAGACCGGGTTCCAGACGAACGACCCGAAGGTGATCGACGCCCAGCTGAGGAGGCTGCACCGCAAGCTCGAGCTCGGCCGGCACGACATTGTGGAGGTCGACGAGTTCCTTCTCGAGGACGCCGAGATCGGCGTGTTCGCCTACGGCTCGTCGGCACGCTCGGCGCGCAGGGCCATCCGCCTGGCGCGGGAGAAGGGGATCCGCGCCGGCATGCTGCGGCCCAAGACCATGTGGCCGTTCCCGGACGAGGAGGTGCGGGCTTGGACCAAGCGCCTCAAAGCCTGGCTCGTTCCGGAGATGAACCTGGGTCAGGCGGCGCACGAGGTGGAGTGGGCGGTGGCAGGTGCCGTTCCCGTGCGCAGGCTCGGCCGTGTGGACGGCAACCTCTTCCACCCCAACGACATCCTGGCGGCGATCGAGGAGCTGGCGTGATGTTCGACTACCAATCCTATCTGCGGCTGAACCACTTTCCGCTGA
The DNA here is from genome assembly GCA_003516955.1 of Armatimonadota bacterium. Lineage (GTDB taxonomy): Bacteria > Armatimonadota > Fimbriimonadia > Fimbriimonadales > Fimbriimonadaceae > UBA8783. The sequence continues at coordinate 3,278 of DPBN01000217.1, forward strand.
TCTGGTGCCCCGGCTGCGGCAACGGCGTGGTCATGAAGTCGATGCTCCGCGCGATCGACAACCTGCGCCTGCCGCGCGACCAGGTGTGCGTCGTGTCCGGCATCGGCTGCTCCAGCCGGCTCTCCGGGTACCTGGACTTCAACACCGTGCACACGACGCACGGCAGGGCGCTGACCTTCGCCACAGGCATCAAGATGGCCAAGCCGGAGCTGACGGTGATCGTGGTGACCGGAGACGGCGACTGCACGGCGATCGGCGGCAACCACTTCATCCACGCCGCCCGGCGCAACATCGACCTGACCGTGATCCTGATCAACAACCTGATCTACGGCATGACGGGCGGGCAGCACTCGCCCACCACCCCCTCGGGCAGCCGTGCGTCCACGGCTCCGTTCGGCAACAGCGAGAACACGTTCAACGTGAGCGGGCTCGCGATCGCCGCCGGCGCCTCGTTCGTCGCTAGGAGCACGACCTACCACGCCCAGCAGTGCGACAAGCTGATCGAGAAGGGCATCCAGACGCCAGGGTTTGCGCTGATCGAGATCATGGCCGCCTGCCCGACCTCCTTCGGACGGGCCAACAAGGCCGGCAGCCCCGCCGACATGATGCTGTGGCAACGCGACCACGCGGTCACGCCCCAGCGCGCCGAGAAGATGTCGCCCGAAGAGCTCCAGGACAAGTTCACCATCGGCGTGCTCGCCGAAACCTCGCGGCCGGAATGCAGGGCCGAATACCAGAAGCTCATCGACCGGCTCCGCGAGCAGGAGGCCAAGGCGTGAAGTACGAGGTGCGCCTGAGCGGAGAGGGCGGCCAGGGACTCATCCTGGCGGGCAAGATCCTGGCCGAGGCCGCGGCCATCCACGCCGGCCTCAACGCCACCCAGAGCCAGTCGTACGGGCCGGAGGCCCGCGGCGGAGCGAGCCGATCGGAGGTGATCCTGTCGGACGGCGAGATCGATTACCCCAAGGCGACCGAGGTGGACCTGATGGTGGCCCTCACCCAGCAGTCCTACGACACCTACCGCGCCGACGTCAAGCGGGGCGGCGTCGTGATCGTCGACTCGGAAGCCGTCGAGCGCCTCGGGGAGACCTGGTACCGCGTGATCGCCCAACCCATCTTCCGGCTCTCCGAGGAGAACTTCGGCCGGATCCTGTTCGGCAACATGATCGCCCTGGGCCTGGTGGCGGGCGCCTCGGGCATCGTTCCCAAGGAGGCCGTGGAGGCCGCGCTCGTGAACCGGGTGCCCAAGGGAACGGAGGAGAGAAACCTCGCCGCGTTCCGTCTCGGCTACGGACTGACGCAACCCCAGACCGGCTGACGGCTCCTCCCAGCCGGCGTAGGACAAGCCAGGTGCCTCTCCCCTTGCGAAGGTATCCTCGTTGAGGAACAGGTTCATGGGTCTGGACGGATTGCAGCGCGCCCCTTGGGAAGCCGAGGGCGCGGCCAAGAGAAGGGTGGTGCGCGATCTTTTCGCGTCGATCGCCCCCCGCTACGACCTGATGAACACGCTCATGAGCCTGGCCAGGCACCGGCGCTGGCGGGCGCAGGCGGTGGCGAGGCTGGGCCTGCGCGGCGGCGAGACGGTGCTCGACGTCTGCTGCGGTACCGGCGACTTCATGGCCCCACTGGCGAAGGCCGTCGGACCTACGGGCAGGGTGGCCGGCGCCGACTTCTGCCCGCCGATGCTCGAGCGCGCCCGGGCCAAAGACTTCGCGAACCTGACTGTGGCGGACGCCTGCCGACTCCCCTATCGCAACGCGGCTTTCGACGCGGCGACGGTCGGGTGGGGGCTGCGCAACGTGCCGGACCTCGGGGCGGCGCTGGCCGAGATCGTCCGAGTGCTGAAACCCGGCGGACGGTTCGTTTCCGTCGACACGGCCCAGCCCCGGTCCGCGATCGGTCGGTGGGTTTCGGCGCTGGCGTTCCGGCGGCTCGTGCCACTGATGGGCGCGCTGTTCGGCCACGGCCGGGAGTACGCCTACCTGCCCGAAAGCACCGAGCGCTTTCTGAGCCCCGAGGCGCTCGCGGAGGAGTTCCGAAGAGCCGGATTTCGGGACGTCTGGATCGAGCGCAGGATGCTGGGCCACGTGGCCCTGGTTGGAGGTTCCAAGCCATGAGCGCGTTTCTGAAGGGTCCGCTGCCCCAGCACCTGGTCGACGAGATCGGCCAAGAGCTCCGATGCGTGGAGGAGGCGCTCGCCCAGGAGGTCCGCTCCCAGGTTCCGCTGGTCAGCGAGGTCGGGTTGCACACGCTCCGCGCCGGCGGAAAGAGGATGCGGCCCGCGTTCGTCGCCCTCGCGGCGAGGGGGACCGGGCTGCCGTTCGACCCTGCCCGCGCTCGCAAGATCGGCGCGGCCGTGGAGCTGATCCACATGGCCACCCTGATCCACGACGACGTGGTGGACCACGCCGGGTTGCGGAGGGGCGTGCAGACCGCCAACGCGCTCTTCGGCAACACGGCGAGCATCCTGGCCGGCGACGTGCTGCTCGCCAAGGCGATGCGCATCTTCGCCGAGGACGGCGACCCGAAGATCATCCACACGATGTCGGTTGCCGTCGCCGAGCTGGCCGAGGGCGAGGTTGCCGAGCTTTCCGCCCGCAACGTGTTCGACCTGAGCCTGCCCGAGTATCTGGAGATCGTCCGGCTCAAGACGGCGTCGTTCATCCGAGGCTGCTGCACCGCAGGCGCGCTGATCGCAGGCGCCCCGCAGGAGACGGTGGAAGCGCTCGCCCGCTACGGCGAGGCCGTGGGCATCGCCTTCCAGATCGTCGACGACCTGCTGGACTACCGGGGCGACAAGGCCAAGACCGGCAAGCCCGTCGCCACCGACTTCCGCGAGGGCTGCGCCACGCTGCCGCTCATCCTGCTCCGCGACCGCCTTTCCGACGGCGAGCGCGACGTGGCGCGGCGCAAGTTCGGCAACGGCGTCTCGGACGACGAGGTGCGGATGCTGTGCAACTGGATGGAGTCGCGCGGCTGCTTCGACGAGACGGTGAGGACCGCCCAGGAGTACGTCGCCCGGGCCGTGGGCGCCCTGGAACGGTTGCCCAAGTCGGACGGCGCGGACCTGCTGAGGACCCTGGCCCGGATGGTGCTGGAGCGGGAGTCTTGAGGCGCTATCCGCTGTACATCTTCGACCTAGACGGCACGCTCTATCGCGGCGATGAGGCGATCCCCCACGCGGCGGACACGGTGCGCCGGCTGGTCGAGGAAGGCAGCGCGGTCCGGTACTTCACGAACAACTCGGGCCAGACTCGAGAGTTCTTCGCGCGGAAGCTGCAGACGATGGGCTTCCCTTGCGAGCCCGGCATGGTGTACAGCACGGCCACGGGCGTGGCGGCGCTGTGCCGCGAGCGGGGCGTGGACCGCGTGTTCTGCGTCGGCGAGCCGGGACTGGTCCAAACGCTTCGGGAGGCGGCCGTGGAGGTGGTCAATGCCGACGCGAAGGGCCGCGTGTGGCCGTGCGGCGAGGCCTCTGCGGTCGTGGTCGGCATCTGCAGGTCGTTCACCTACGCCCTGCTCGACGCCGCGCTGCAGTGCCTGCTCAAGGGCGCCTCGTACTGGGCCACCAACACCGACGCGACCTACCCGCTCGAGGGCGGCAGGCTGGAGCCGGGGGCGGGAAGCCTGGTGGCCGCCGTGTCGACCTGCGCCGGTAGGGGTCCGGACCTCGTCGTCGGCAAGCCCAGCCCCTGGATCGTGCGGCAGATCCTCGAGGAAACGGGCGTCGCGCCGCAGGATGCACTTTTGGTGGGAGACCGCCCGGAGACCGACCTGGCCTGCGGGCGGACGCTCGGATGCCCGACCTGCCTGGTGCTGACGGGCGTCACGCGCCAAGCGCCGCCGGATCAGGCCTTTTGCGAGGATCTCCGCGGGCTGTTGGACCCGACCTTGCGGTAGGGTTGGTCCATGCATCGTGGGTTCCAGCGCAGATTCGAGTGGTCCGAATTGGCGGACCGTCGGCGTCGCCTCGCCGAGACCCTCCAGGGCGGGATCGCCATCCTGCAGGGAGCGGGTCCCGTCGCCACCTTCGACCGGTTTCGTCAGACCAACGAGCTCCTCTATCTTGCGGGCGTCCAAACGCCCCAGGCCTACCTCGTGCTCGATTCCGATGGCAGGTCGGTGCTCTACCTTCCGCACCAGCCGACGGAGCTGCCGGTGGAGGACCGCGACCTGCTCGCCCAAGACGCCGAGCTGATCCAGACCGTCACCGGGCTCGACGAGGTGCGGCCGCTGAGCGCCCTGCCCGACGACCTGAGGAGCAAGCGGCTGATCTGGACGCCGTTCGCGCCTCCAGAGACGGCCATGACCAGCCGCGACGTGCTGCTGCACGCCGAGCGCATGGCCTCGCTCGAACCGTTCGGCCCGTCGTCCTCGCGGCACCGACAGTTCCTGACGGCCCTCGCGGCGGCCTGCCCGCTCGCCGAGGTGCGCAACCTGACGCCGACCCTGGACGCGATGCGCCTGATCAAGTCCCCGGCCGAGTTGCGCGTGCTCCACGAGGCGGGCCAGCTGAGCGCGGAGGCCGTCCGCCAAGCGATGCTCCTTTCCCGCCCTGGCATGAACGAGGCCGAGATGGAGGCCGTCGCGTTCTCCGTGTTTCGCAAGGGAGGCGCCCAAGGCGAGGGGTACAAGACGATCGCCCCGGGAGGGTCGAACATCTGGGACGGACACTACAGCGCGAACAACCAGACCGTCCCGGCCGGCGAGTGGGTCCTGATGGACTGCGCTCCGGACCTCGACGGCTACACCAGCGACATCGGCCGGATGTGGCCGGTGGACGGTCAGTATAACTCCTGGCAAAGAGAGCTGTATGGATTCGTCGTGGACTTCCACGAGGCCACCCTCGCACGGATTCGACCCGGCGTGCTCGCGCAGCAGGTGCTGGACGAGGTGCGCCAGGAGATGGCTCCCCTGCACGAGCGCACCCGGTGGAGCGAGCAGGCGTTCGAGGAGGCTACGCGCGAGCTGCTGACGTTCCGAGGCACCTTCTCGCACCCGGTGGGCATGGCCGTGCACGACGTCGGCAACTACTGGAACCAGCCGCTCGAACCGGGCATGGTGTTCACGATCGACCCGATGATCTGGGTCCGCGACCGGAGGCTGTACGTGCGTGTGGAGGACACCGTGGCGGTGACCGAGGCAGGCATCGACGTACTGACCGAGGGGCCTCCGCGCTCGCCCGGCGCCGTCGAGGAGTTCCTGGCGGCCCGGGGCTAGCTCCGCGGCTTCAGGCGATCGGCGAACTTCTTCCGGAACTCCAGCACCTTGGGTTCGATGACGGCGCTGCAGTACCCGGCGTTCATCCGCATGCGCTGGGAGGCCGGCGCCTTCTCGAACTTGGCGAAGTAGTCCTGGTGGTACTCCTCCGCGCGCGTGTAGTTGCGCAGGGGCTCGATCGTCGTGACGATCGGTCTCGGCCAGATCTTCGCCCGCGCGATCTCGTCGCGCACCCGCTCGGCGACCCGCCTTTCCTCCTCGTTCGCATAGAAAACGACCGAGCGGTACTGCGTGCCGTAGTCCGGCCCTTGGCGGTTCAGCTGGGTGGGGTCGTGCAGGGTGAAGAACAGCCGCAGCAGGTCCTCCCGCGAGACGACCCGAGGGTCGAACACGATCCGCACCACCTCCGCGTGGCCGGTGTTCCCGGAGCAGACCTCCTCATAGGTCACCCCGGCTCGGTCGCCGCCGGCGTAACCCGATTCGGCGGACACCACCCCGCGCAGCTCGTCGAACATCGCCTCGAGGCACCAGAAGCAGCCCCCACCGACCACGAGGGCCTCCGTCTTCGGGCTCTGCGGCTCGGAGGCGCCGGAAACCGCGGCAAGGAAAGCCAGGCTCGCAAGGAACATAATGCTTCCTACGATGGCCAGGCCTGCGGGTTCCTGCGTCCTGCCCGGAGCCTCGGGCGCCCTGCGCTGGGGGATCGCCCTGGCGCTATTGCACGCCGCCCTGGCGATGGCTTTCGCGATCCTGACCCCGTACCGGGAGGCCGGATGGGTGGCCGATCGGCGCCTGCCGGACATCGGTGCGCCCGACGAGGACGCCCACGTGCGCTACGTGCAGCACCTGCTCGACGGGCGCGGGGTGCCCAGCCTGAGCAACCTCCAGGCCCTGCCGACCTACGAGGCCCACCAGCCGCCGACGTTCTACGCCCTGGCGGCTGGCTGGGCGGCGCTCCTGGGCCAGCGGGATCTGAGCCGCAAGGAGGCGGGGATGGCGCTGCGGCTGTTCGACGCCGTGCTCGGGGCCGCGGGGGTCCTCGGCGCGGCTTTCTGCGGAATCTGGGGGTATCGGAGCCGGACGATCGCCCTCGGTGCGGCCGCCGTCGCCGCGCTGCTGCCGATGAACGCAGCCTTGAGCGGAGCGGTTTCGAACGACCCGATCCTGATCGCTGCGGGCGCGTGGACGCTGGCCCTCTCGCTCTTGGGGGCGCAACGGGGCTGGACCCTCCGGCTCGGCCTCGCCGCCGGGGCCGTCGCCGGCCTCGGGATCGCGTGCAAGACGTCCGGCCTCTGCCTCCTGGCGCCGCTGGCCGCCTCGCTGATCCTCGTCAGGCCGCCTGCGGGGGTGTGGATCGCCGCGCTTGGGATGGCCTTGCTCCTCCCCGCGCCGTTCTGGATCCGCAATGCCGTGCTGTACGGCGATCCGCTCCTGATCCGCACGTTCGCGGTTCTCTCTGCGCGGGACGCGCTCGACCCGGGCACGTTCCAGAGCGTCGGCTCGGCGCTTCGCTGGCTGGTGGTGGTCACCCAGTACACCGCACGAAGCTTCTTCGGGATGTTCGGCTACGCGGCCATCGAGCTGCCTTGGCCCGTGGTGGGCGCTGGAGTCCTGCTGCTCGGGCTTACCGTCCTGGGCTTCGCGCGCGCCCGCCGGGAGGCGTCAGATCCCATGACGGACCGCTCCGACCGCATCGCGCTTTGGTTCGTGCTGGCGGCCGTGGTCCTATACGCGCGCTGGAACCTCGGGCACTTCCAGCCGCAGGCCCGCTACCTGTTCCCCGCGCTCGCCGCGGTCGGCCTGGTGGCGGCAAGGGGAGCCGAGCGCCTGCTCGGCGAGCGGGCGTGGGTCGCGATCGCGCTCTGCCTCGCGGCCATGGACGCTGTGGCCTTGGCCTCGCTTCCCGCAGCCTTCGAGGCCATGCGGCGACCGCCCGGCTAGAAGCCCCCGATGTCGGCCCTCAGCCGCTCCTCGGCCTCCTCGTTGCTCAGGCCGAACCGGTGTCGGTACACGGCCAAGCCCACCGCGGGAGGGTACTTCTGGTCGGCCTTCATGCGCGGCTCGATGTACTCGATCACTTCGAAGAGCAACCGGCAGGCCTGCTCGTAACCCAAGCCGGTCAGGCGCGCGATGTAGCGCGTCGAGCGGTCGATCAGCTTGAGGTTGCTCGGCACCACCCACACCATCGTGTTGCCCATGACGCGCCCGAGCCGAACCATCGTGCAGGTGGACATCGCGTTCAGCGCCATCTTGGCGGCGCAGCGTGCCAAGCCGTGCAGCAAGAGGTCGGCATCGGGGACGGGCACGTGCACCATCAGCGGCTCCGTCGGCGGGTCCACGTCGCCCACGGCGATGCCGGCCACCTTCGCGCCCTTGATCTTCGCGAGCGAGAGCTGGCTGGTCTGGAAGTCCCCGCGGTCCAACGCGCCGAAGATGCCGACGGCGCCGTCGCCGGGCCGGTACGGGCGGTCCGGCAGCCCATCGATGCCGATGCGGAAGCGCATCAGGTCGTCCACGCCGATGCGGCGCACGATGGCGATGGTGCGCTCCGCCTTGTCCGGCGGAAGCATCGCGCGGATATCGTCGTCGGACCAAGCCACGCAGCGCGGTTCCCTCTGGAGGATATGCCGCCAGGCTTGTGGCGAATGCGGCTCCGGCACGTAAAGGAACGACCAGGACTCGGCCGCCTGGAGGTCGTCGTAACGGCGGTACGGCGGCGTGCAGAACGTGGGCGATCGCTCCGTGGTGTCCGTCAGCACGTCGATGCCCAGGCAGTCGGCCAGATAGTTGACCCTTCCGCCCGCGCGGTAGATCCCCTCCTCCATCTCCACCAGCTCGGCCAGCGGCCCGCGGACGTCCTCCGACGACAGCGTGTCCAGCACCCGCTCCAGGCCGGCCAGGAAGCGCTGCGGAACGCCCTCGAACGGCTTGCCGAGCAGGCGCCGCACCGCCATCTCCAGCACCGTCGAAAGCACCGCCAGTTGGATCGTGGTCGCCTGCATGCGCGTCGAGCCGGAGATCGCCATGGGGCCGGTCGTCAGGTTCAGCTTCTCGATCCTCGGCTCCTCGATCACCTCCCGGCTGCGCCGCACGTGCGCGCACAGCACCTCGTCGGGGTTGTTGTAGACGAACACGGTGTCCGCGCCCGCCTCCAGCGCCTGCCAGGCGGTGCCGATCACGAACGAGGTCTCTCCGCCCTCGGTGATGGCGAACGCCATGTCTCCCGGACCCACGCCGAGGTCGGCGATCTGCCGGCGCCCGAACTGCGTGAAATCCTCGAAGCCCTCGACCGCCTTGATCAGCGCGAAGTCGCCCCCCGCCATCACGCTGAACGTGCGGTCCTCATAGTCCGCCCGGCCGACGGATCTCCAGAAGGAGCGCCACATCGCGTCCAGCAGGATGCTGAGGCGGCCCGTGGAGCCACAGCCGGTGAAAAACACCTTGCCCCCGCCGGCGACGCTGCGGGCGACCCTCTCCGACAGGCCCAGAGCCCGGCCGGACTCGACGAATCTGCGGTAGCCGTCCAGCACGTCCCGGTCCACCTGGAACAGCAAGCCGAGGGCCTCGGCGGTGCTGCGCTTGGCGACCTCGCTCAGGTTCGCCGTGACCGGGTGGCTCGACTCGGTGACGAGGACGCCGAGCTGGAACTGATCGGCGATGGCAAGGAACTCCCTGGCGCGCGCGTCGGATGACTCGGACATCGACAATCCCCCCTTGGATGCAGGTTGAGTATGCCCGATGGGGGTTCCGGCTCGGCTACCGCGGCCGCGTCACTTGCCCGCCTTCGGCTTGATCTCCTCGGCCTCCCAGGGTAGGGGAACCTGAGGCTGGAACGTCCGCGAATCCTTCTTGATGCGGTCCTGGATCCGCCGGATCCGGGCGGCGTCGTCCGGGTGCGTGCTCAGAAACTCCGGGGGCTTGCCTCCCGACGTCGCCTTGCGGAGGATCTCGAAGACGTCGACCATGCCCTGCGGGTTGAAGCCCGCGGCGGTCATGAGGTCGTAGCCCACCATGTCCGCCTCGGTCTCGTGCTTGCGGCTGTAGGGCAGGGTGAACAGCAGGTCGTCGGCGACGCCGGCCACGTCGAACGCCGCCCGGTCGGCGCGGAAGATCATCAGCAGCGCCGTCAGCCCGAGCTTGCGCTTCTGGTTGTCGGCGTAGGCGCTGGCCCAGTGCTGGCGGATCGCGTGGGTGATCTCGTGCGACAGAACCGCGGCGACCTGGTCCTCCGTCCCCAGCTTCTTCAGCAGGCCCGTGTAGAAGAAGACGGGCCCGCCGGGGAGGGCGAAGGCGTTGACCTCCTTGCTGTCGATGACGTCGAACGAGAACTTCCAAGGCTTCAAGTCGGCCTCGGGAAGCTGCTTCAGGATTCGGGCGGCCACTCGCCGGAGCAGAACCACGTGGGGATCGTTCTCCGGGAGGACCTTCTCCTTCTTGCGAAGCTCGCCCGCCGCCCGCTGGCCCAGCTGCACCTGCTCGTCCTTGCTCGGGCGGAACATATCGGCGCGCGCCGACTCGGCCCCTCCGAGCAGGGCGGCCAACAGCGCGAATGCCAGACCGAGGCGCCTCACCCCATCACCTTTCTATACGCGCGGACCTGATGGGGGTGTTTGTGGGGCAGGGACTGACGGAAGCTCGGCTCGTCCCTCCAGAACGCCAGGCCCACCACCTCCTCGCGCAGCGCGGAGTTTCGGCCGATGGCGCAGCCGAGGAATCCAGGGAGGAACGACAGCTCGCTGAAGATCCGGTCGAGCTCGTCCACCAAGTCCGACCCGTACCCTGGGTCGGCGGTCCGGAAGCTGACCGAGACCACCGTGCCGAGCGGAAAGAGACAGGGCGCCGGCCCCCAGAACGACACCAGCCTGGTCCGCCGGACGTCCGGCGGATCGCAGACGCGCTTCATCGACTCGACCAGCGGCCCGGCCTCCGTGGTGGCCTTCAGACCCTCGTCCGCCGACCGGTCGTCGTCGAACAGCAGGAGCATCAGGAAGTCCTCCGGATCTTCGGTGCTCTCCCAGACGGTCATCGATCGGTAGCCCCGGACATCCCGCAGCACCATGCAGTTCTTTCGGTGGTACTCGCGGAGGGTCTCGTGGTCCTCGGGGCACACGCGGGCTCGGATGACCAAGGCCGTTCCACAGTCCGGCATGGCTCCATTGTGCATCATCCGGTTCGGGGCCTGGAAGGTATCGTGGAGACCGATGGCCGTCCGCGCCACCGCCCTCTGGAACCCGATCGAGGCCGCGCTCACGTTCGTGGGCGAGTGCGCGCTGATCCTCTGGGACGCCCTCAGGCGTCTCGGCCGCCAGCCCGTCGAGCTGGGGGAGACCGTGCAACAGATGGCGTTCCTCGGGGTGGCGAGCGTGCCGATCGTCGCCCTGACGACGTTCTTCTCGGGCGCGGTGCTGTCGCTGTACACTTCGGAGCTGCTTCTCCGATACGGGGCGGGGGCGTTCGTGGGCGCGACGGTCGCGCTCTCCGTGTGCCGGGAGATCGGTCCGGTGCTGGCGGGGATCATGGTGGCGGCGCGGTGCGGCTCGGCCATGGCGGCGCAGATCGGCACGATGGCCGTCACCGAGCAGATCGACGCTCTGAGGATGCTGTCGGTCCACCCGACCAACTACCTGGTGATCCCGCGGCTGGCGGCCGCCGTGACCATGCTGCCGGTGCTGGCCCTGGTGGGGATGTACGCGGGGGTGCTGGGCGGATGGCTGGTGGCCGTGGCCGGCGGTGTGCCCAGCGGCCAGTTCCTGCAGTCGGTGCAGAGCTTCGTGGAGCCTTGGGACTTCGTCGGCGGGTTGCTGAAGACGCCGGTCTTTGGGCTGATCGTGGCGCTGGTGGCCTGCCAGCAGGGCCTGCGCACCCAGGGAGGGGCGGTCGGCGTCGGCCGGGCCACCACCAACACCGTCGTGATCTCGATGGTGCTGGTGTACGTCGCGAACTACTTTCTTGCTGAGCTTCTGTTTTGAACGGAGTTGGCATCGGGCCCGAGACCCCCGCAAAAATACCTGTTTTTCACGGGGTTTAATCGGCTTGTCAGCCCATTTCCAAGCAAGCTTGATAGACTAGAGTACAGAGCCCTTTGCTCCCTCGGCGCATGGGAGGCGGCAGTCGGCTCTTGAAGGAGGAATCCATGCAGAAACTCGTTCGCTTGAGCTCTCTGGCGCTCTTCGCCGCTTTCGCCTCGGTCTCGTCCGCAGTTGTCCTCGTGGACCGCGGTCTGCCGAACCAAAGCCTGAACAACGCCGCAGGCGCCAACCGCAGCAACGTGGCCTGGGGTGATTCCGACGGATGGTTCACGGGAGACGACTTCACGCTTCCCGGTGCCGCCCCGGCCTACTCGATCACCGGCATCCGAACGTGGCTCGTGACTTTGGACGACTACAACGCATCGCCGCAGAAGGGCTTCAGCGAGCTGGTCTCGAGCCTGACGCTCTGGCTCGGCCCCTCAGGCGCATCCAACGACGTCGCGGCGACCGGCTACTCGTTCACGGCGACCCGAGTGACCTATGACGGCTCCACGACCTACCAGGGAAGCGGCGGCGCCCTGCGAAGCCTCTGGCAGATCGACTGGAACACCACCGGCCTCGTGCTCGCGGGAGGCGCGAAGTACAACTTCGGCGTCAGCGGCCTCCGGACCGACGGTTCCACGACCATCTTCAACCACGCTTCGAACGCGGCCCTCGGGGGCGTTCCGGCGGACGGAGCCGACAACCTGTTCAAAGGCTGGAAGCCGGACGGGACCTTCGACTACTCGTGGGACAGCGGCGCGCCCGGCGGGGGCTGGGACAAGTCCTCCGACATCAACGTCGTCGTGACCGGCGTTCCGGTGCCCGAGCCTGCGACGATCGCCCTCGGGCTGGGCGGCTTGGCCACGGCGGCGCTGCGGCGGCGCAACCGGCGCTGAGCCGAACCTCTCCTGACCAGCGAGGGGCCTCCGTCCGCGCGGCAGGGGCCCCTCCGGTTCGATCGATCGGCCCTCAGGCCGGGGGGACGGCCATCCCGGCCCGCTCCAGCTCCTCCAGCAGGCCCTTGCGCACCACGCCCACGATCCAGCCGGCCTCGCCGTCCTCCTCCGGCTCGTGCCAGTCGTAAAGGTAGCCCTGCACCCACTCCCGGCCGCTCAGCATCTCGTCCAGACGGTGGACCGGGACGTACGTCTCCATCAGCACTGGGTAGCAGTCGCTGGGCAGAGGGGGCTGCATCAGGCGGTAGTCGTCCGACACGTCCACCACCTTCACCCGGGCGAAATTGAACCTCCACAGCTCGCCGTCGATGACCGCCATCGCTCCTCCGTAAGCTTCCGACGGTAAGGACGAAGCGGACTACGCGAAAGCCTCGTTCACGGGCGCACGTCCGGCGCGATGTCGATCGGCCTGCGGAACAGGCCCTGGATGCGGCTCTGGAGGTCTTGGCTCGGCGTGCCGACCTTCTCCTCCTCAACGTGCTCGAACGACAGCAGCACCGTCACGCGGCGGTTGGTGTAGTCGAAGGGCCTGTCGGGCCTGCGCAGGCGCGTGGCGGCGAAACCGCGCACCTCGATGACTCTGCTCTCGGGCACGCCGCAGGCCATCAGCAGGCGCCGCATCGACTGGGCGCGGTCGTTGCTGAGGTCCCAGTTGTCGTAGTTGTGTCCGGACGGGTAGGGGCGGGCGTCCGTGTGCCCCTCGATGACGAGCTTCCTGCCGGACTTGGCGATCAGCGGTGCCACGCGCTGGATCAGCCTGCGGGCCTCTGGGCGGATGGTTGCCGAACCGCTGTCGAAGAACACCGCGCCCGCACCCTCGATGAACTCCATGCGCAGCCCCTCCGGCGTGACGGCCATCTCGATCTGCTCCACGAGCGCCTTCAGGACGCCGTCCTTCTCGGCCATCTCTTTGAGCGCCTGGGCGATCTCGCGGCCGATCTGCCTCACCTGGTCCTCGTCCAGCTTCTGGACGGCGTCGACCCCCTTGGCCGACCCGCCGGACTCCTTCCAGGGCCCGGTCCGAGGCGGGGAGGACTTGAAGTTCGCGATGGACACCTTGGCGCGGGGCTCGTTCTTCACGAAGCCGAGCGGGTCTTGGAAGTAGCCCTGGATCAGGGCCTTGTCCTGGTCCGACAGGCCCATGATCCACATCACCATGAAGAAGGCCATCATGGCGGTGACGAAGTCCGCGTAGGCCACCTTCCACGATCCGCCGTGGTGGCCCCCGTGGGTGACCTTCTTCTTCTTGATGATGATCGGGGCGCCTTCGCTCATGGCTGGTTAGGCGGCCTTGTCCTTCACGGCCTGCTCCATCTCGGTGAATCCCGGGCGGACGCTGGGCTCGATGTTGCGGCGGGCGAACTCCACGCACGTGATCGGCGACTCGCCGCGGGCGAACGAGAAGAGAGCGTAGCGCAGGCAGTTCAGGTACTGGAGCTCGCTGGCGTTGCGAAGCTGCATGGCGCGCGCGATCGGCAGGAACACGCCGTAGGCCAATAGGATGCCGAGGAACGTGCCGACCAACGCGGCGGCGACCGACTGGCCGATGAGCGCCGCCTCGCCGCCGATCTTGCCCATCGTGATGATGACGCCCAGAACCGCCGCGACGATGCCGAAGCCGGGCATCGAGTCGCCTACCGTCTGGATCGCCTCGGCCGGGATGTTGGCCTCGTGGTGCGCGGTCTCGATGTCGATCTCCATCATCTCGCTGAGATCGTGTGGGCCGACCGCGCCGGTGAGCACCACCTTCATCGTGTCGCAGAAGAACGCCCGGGCGTGGTGGTTGTTGAGGAACGCGGGGTACTTCTTGATGATCTCCGACTCCTCCGGCCTCTCGATGTGCGACTCCAGGCCCAGCAGGCCCTCCTTCCGGGCCACGTTGAACAGCTGGTACATCATCTTGAGGGTCTGGAGGTAGGTCTCCTTCGTGTAGATGTCCGGCTTCAGCAGGCCCAGCACCGCCTGGATGGCCGCGGTCAGGTTCTTCATGCCGTTGGCCGCGAGGAACGAGCCCAACGCCGCGCCACCCAGGATCACGAGCTCGTTGGTCTGGATGAGCACGGCGATGTTGCCCTCGTGCATCACATAGCCCACGATGGTCGCCGCGAGCACGACCACGATTCCAATGATGGTGAACATCGTTCCCCTGCCGAACCCTCGCGGACGCCGGGGCCCGTCCCTCCGCCCGCACTTGTGTTCTTCCACACTGGAGGTTCAAACTTGAGCCGGGATCGCCTGGTCCCCGCTGGTTCGGTCCCCATGGAGCTTGTTCCCGATTCCGCCCGCCGCGTCCGACTGCTGGACCCGCACACGGTGAACCAGATCGCCGCGGGCGAGGTTGTGGAGCGGCCGGCCTCCGTGGTGAAGGAGTTGGTCGAGAACGCGCTCGACGCCGGCGCCTCGAGGATCGAGGTCGATCTGGAGGACAGCGGACGCACTCTGATCCGCGTGGCCGACGACGGCTGCGGGATGACGCCCGAGGACGCCGTGGCCGCGCTGCAGCGCCACGCCACGTCCAAGATCTCGTCGGCCGAGGACCTGCTCGGCGTCTCCACGCTCGGGTTCCGGGGCGAGGCGCTGCCCTCCATCGCGTCGGTCAGCCGCCTCACGCTCTCGACGGCGACGGAGGACGGCGCGCGGACCGTTCTGCGCGTCGAAGGCGGCCGAACCTTGGAGCCGGGCGCCGCCGCCGGCCCGCGCGGAACGGAGGTCACCGTGCGGGACCTGTTCTTCAACACGCCCGCGCGCCTGAAGTTCCTCAAGACCGACTCCACCGAACTCGCCGCCTGCCTCGAGGTCCTCTCCCGGCTCGCGATCGGGTACCCGGGCGTGGCGTTCGCCGTCACCCACCGGGGGCAGACCGCGTTCCGCACCACCGGGTCCGGCGATAGGCTCCAGGCGATCGCGGACGTCTGGGGCCGGGACCTGGCCAGGGCGCTGGCCGAGGTGGACTGCGAGGTGGCGGGCATCCGCGTGACCGGCTTCGTCAGCCCGCCGCACGTGACCCGCCCCACCCGCGCCTACCAGTACCTGTA
>DPBN01000172.1 GCA_003516955.1 Armatimonadota bacterium
TCCGCGCGTAGCGGTCGATCGCCGAGGCTTGGTCGGACGGCGCGTGGCAGTAGTCGTACTTCAGGAAGTCCACGCCCCAGGAGGCGAACAGCGCGGCGTCCTGCTCCTCGTGCTCGTAGCTGCCTGGCCACTTGGCGCACGTCAGGTGCGCGGCATCCGAGTAGATGCCGAACTTCAGCCCGAGCGAGTGCACGTGCTCGGCCACCGCCCGGATGCCGTCCGGGAACCTCTCCGGGTCCGGCACGAGGTCCCCGTTCGAGTCCCTCCCGCGCTTGTCGCTCCAGCAGTCGTCGATGACCACGTATTCGTATCCCAGGTCCTTCATGCCCGTGCGGACGATGGCGTCGGCGGTTTCGCACACGACCTCGGCGTCGACCTTCTCCCCGAAGGTGTTCCAGCTGTTCCAACCCATCGGCGGGGTGGCGGCGAGCGGCTTGTTTGCTTGGCTCATGGGTCCTCTCCTTCCCTGTTCGCGCGAGGCGGCGCGAGCGGGTCCTGAGTTTAGCCTCCGGACGCGCCCCGGGCAAACGCTGTAAAATCGCCCCGATGCCGGGGACGCTGTTCGACAAGGTGTGGGATGCGCACGTGGTGACCGAGCTGCCGGGAGGCGGCTTCCTGCTGTACATCGACCGCCACTTGGTGCACGAGGTCACGTCGCCGCAGGCCTTCGACGGGCTCCGCGCCGCGGGCCGTCGCGTGCGCCGACCCGATCTGACGTTCGCCACGACGGACCACAACGTGAGGACCGACGGGCTGCCGCCCGATCCCAAGTCGCTGAGCGCCCAGCAGCTGGAGGCCCTGGAGCGCAACTGCCGCGAGTTCGGCATCCGGCTGTTCGGCATCGGCCACGAGTGGCAGGGCATCGTCCACGTGATGGGGCCGGAGCTCGGCATCACGCTCCCCGGCAGGACGATCGTTTGCGGCGACAGCCACACGGCCACGCATGGAGCGTTCGGCTCCCTGGCGTTCGGCATCGGCACCACCGAGGTGGAGCACGTGCTGGCCACGCAGACGCTCCGCGTGCCCCGCAAGCCCCGATCGATGCGCATCACGCTGCGCGGGGAGCCCTCTCCCAGCGCCGGCCCCAAGGACCTGATTCTGAAGGTGATCCGCACGCTCGGCGCGGGAGGCGGAACCGGCTACGTGGTGGAGTACGCGGGCCCCGCGATCGAGGCGCTAGGCATGGCGGGGCGCATGACCGTCTGCAACATGAGCATCGAGATGGGCGCGCGCGCCGGCATGATCGCGCCGGACGCCAAAACGCTCGCGTACGTGGCGGAGAACGATCGGCCGTTCGCGCCCAAGGGCGAGGCGTTCCGCGAGCTGGAGCGGCTCTGCGCGAACCTTCGAACGGACGATAGCGCCACCTTCGACCGGGAGGTCGAAATCGACGTCCAAGGTCTCCGCCCGCTCGCGACCTGGGGGACCACCCCCGCGATGGCCGTCGGACTGGACGAGCCGATTCCCCAGCCGTCCACCGAGGCCGAAGCCAAGGCCCTCCGCTACATGGGTCTGGAGCCCGGCCAGCGGCTGTGCGACGTGCCCGTGGACGTGGTCTTCATCGGATCGTGCACGAACGGGCGTCTGGAGGACCTGCGCGAGGCGGCGGCCGTCGTCCGCGGCCACAGGGTCGCGCCGGGGGTCCGGGCGCTGGTGGTTCCGGGGAGCACGAGGGTTCGGCGGCTGGCCGAGAGCGAGGGGTTGGACGCCGTCTTCCGGGAGGCGGGCTTCGAGTGGCACGGCTCGGGCTGCTCCATGTGCCTGGGCATGAACGGCGACATCCTGCGACCGTTTCAACGCAGCGCGTCCACCTCCAACCGCCCCTACGAGGGCAGGCAGGGCCCCAGATCCAGGACCCACCTCTGCTCTCCGGCGGTTGCCGCCGCGACGGCCTTGGTGGGACGTTTCGCTGCGCCGGAAGCCTGACGCAGCCGCGGCCTCAGCACCATCTTGTAGAGGAGCATCGCGACGCCGTCGCTGTAGGCCAGGACGATCCTGGGAAGCTCCAGCCGGGGGTCGGTCGGTAGGGCCGGACGCTTTCCCAGCGCCAGCCCGATCGGCACGCCTGCGCCTTGGAGGATCTCCAGCGTCGCGGAGTCGTAGCGTCCGTAGGGATGGCAGAACGAGCGCGCCTCGATGCCCCGCCCGCGCAGGGTCTCCAGCGCGCCCAGCACCTCCCTGCGCTGCGCCTCGGGGTCCAGTCCGTCCATCCGGGCGTGGGTCGCCGTGTGGCAACCTACCTCGAAGCCCCGGCGATGGGCATCTAGAAGCTCGTCCCAGCCCGCCAGAGGCGCGCCGTCGCCGCCCTCCCAGTCCGCCGACGACCCGACCAGCTCCGTCACGACGTACACGCTCGCGCGGACGCCAAGCACCTCGAGTGCGCCGAAGCCGTTCTGGATGGTCGAGGCGTACCCGTCGTCGAACGTGAGGCACACGCCGCGGTCGGGCCAGCGCTCGGCGAGCTGCCCGGCAGTGACGAACTCCGTGCCGCGGCGAAGGAAGAAGCGAGCGTGCGCCGCCAGCCTTCGGGGCTCCACGTTGAGCCGCCTGCCCTCGCGGTCGGCCGGACCGCACTTGTGGTAGCAGAGGATCGGCAGCGCCTGCGAACGCATCGGTGGCATCTCCTGTTTCGGCAGTGTATCCGGACTCGGCGTTACGAGGATCGGCGCGCGAGCGTCCGATGGATTGGCGGGTTCCTAGACACGCGGGTTGCCCGGAGGCTAGAATGGACCCGACGCTGGCGGATCGCCCGTCGGCGCCCAAGGAGTGGATGAAGGCGATGTTGAAGCTGCGGAGAGTCGCATTCGCGTTGGTCGCGGTCGGTCTGGCGGCCGTCGGCGCCGCCCAGATCAATGGACCGTTGCCTCTGGCCTGGCGCTGGGCCCAGTCCACGCAGGTGGCGCCGCTGGGCAAGCCCACGGTCGACGGCGAACGGGTGTTCGTCGCGGTGGGCGGACGGGTGTACGCCGTGGACCGGGAATCGGGCAACCAGGTTTGGCGGTTCCCCGTGGCGGACCCCATCGACGGCAACTTCCGCACAACGCCGATCCTCGTCGACGGCGTGCTCGTCGCCGCCGCCACCAACAAGCAGGTCTACGGAATCGACCCGGCCACGGGCGAGATGAAGTGGCTCTACATCGCTCCGGTGGGGATCATCGGAGACCCGGTCGGAGTGGCCGGCAAGTTCGTCGCGTTCGCGATGAGCGACAACAGCGTGATGGCCCTCGAGGCCGCCACCGGCAAGAACGTTTGGGAGAACCCGCAGAGGATCTTCGCGGGGATCGTCGGCGGCATGGCCAGCCACGGCTCGAACATCCTGATCCAAACCGGCGACAACAAGCTCATCGCCAAGAGCGTGACCAACCAGCGCACCCAGTGGGAGCGCCGCTTCGGAGTGCTGACCACCGACGTGGCCCCGGCCGTGTACGGCGACTCGGTGTTCGTTCTGAACGGCCAGTGGCTGTCCGTGCTGAACGCGGTGACGGGCAACCCCAAGTGGCAGAAGAACGTCGGCTCCTATCTGACCTTCACCGCCGGCGTGTCCGCCGACATGGTCGCGGTGGTGACCCGCGAGGGCACGCTGTTCGCCTTCGAGACGTCCACCGGTCGTCCGCTGAACCCGAAGGGAGTGGCGCTGAACGCCACGCCCATGGCCGCGCCGACCGTCGTGGGCCAGCTCGTTTCGGTGCCGACGGCGGACGGAGCCATCAACCTCGTGGACCCCAAGACCGGCGACGTCAAGTGGAGCTTCGTCGTCCAGCCGCTGGTCCGGCGCAGCGAGAACCCGATGGGTGGCCCCGGCGGAATGCCTGGGATGGGCGGTCCCGGCGGAATCCCCGGTCTGGGCGGAGGCTACGGAGGGGGCGTCGGCCCCGGCGGCAACCGAGGCGGCGGGATGCCGGGAGTGGGAGGCGCCCGCGGAGGAGCCGCTGGAACGACCGAGGGCCCGGTTGCCGTGATGGCAGCCAGCGCGCCGGTGGTGGCCGGCGGCACGCTGCTCCTTCTGGCGCGGGACGGCAGCCTGCTGGCCTTCGACGGCCAGACGGGCGTCGACCTCACCCCGCCGACGGTGCGCATGGTTTGGCCCGACCCGGGCGCCGAGGTGTCCGGCCAGCCGCCGCTCGACCTGATCTTCCGGATCGAGGACGAGGGCACCGGGGTCAACCAGAAGTCGGTGCAGGTGCTGGTCGACGGCGTCGCGTACGAGCACACCTACGACCGCGAGGGCTTCGTCACCGTGAAGATCTCGTCCACGGGCAAGAACAAGCCTCTGAACAACGGGCGGCGGACGATCACCCTGATCGCCTCCGACTGGTTCGGCAACCAGGTGAAGCAGAGCTATACGCTGTTCATCGACAACACCCTCAAGCCGCTGGCTCGGCCGACCGGCAACACCCGCAACCCGGCGGGCGGCCCGATGGGCGGTCCCGGCGGAGGCAAGGGCGGCGGCCCTGCGATGGGACTGTAGCCCGCGCCATGGACGAGCGCTTCTGGCAGAGGCTGCTCGCCGCAGAGTTGCCTCCCCAGCGTCGCCGGGGTCTCTTCGAGGACCTCGGCGACGGTCCTTTCACCGAGGAGCGTCTGTTGCAGGCGCTCTCGCCCTCCGAGCGGCAGGCCGCCGAGAGAGCCGACTTCGCCGCCCTGGCCCGGGCGCTGGAGCGCGGCGTCCGCCTGCTGGAGCAGGACCGCTTCCCCCAACCGTTGGCCTCCGCGGACCACGGACCCCCAGCCCTCTTCGTCTGGGGGGACGAGCGGTGCCTGGAGGCCCCGAAGATCGCGATCGTCGGCACCCGCAACGCCTCGGCCTACGGCAAGGCCTGCGCCATCAAGTTCGCCGAGTCGTTCGCCAAAGCGGGCGTCACCGTGGTGAGCGGCGGCGCGCTCGGCATCGACGCCGCGGCGCACGAGGGAGCGCTGGACGCGGGAGGCGCGACGGTCGCGGTGCTCGGAACCGGGGTGGACGTCGCCTATCCGGCCGCACACCGGGGGCTGTTCGACCGCATCCGCCGCTCGGGCC
>DPBN01000070.1 GCA_003516955.1 Armatimonadota bacterium
GGGTGGGATTCGAACCCACGGAGGCCGTGAGACCTCACCGCATTTCGAGTGCGGCGCACTAGACCACTATGCGACCCCTCCGGTCCGACGTGTTGTACCCGAACGTTCCGCGGACCCGCCACAGATGCCCGCCGGGCGCGTAGAAGGAGACATGGATAAGAAGCGCGCGATCGTCCTGGGTGCCGGCTTCGGGGGGAGCGCCGCGGCCGCGCGTCTCTCCCGTCTGCTTCCCGCCGACAAGTGGGAGGTGGTGCTCGTCGACCGAAACAACTATCTGCTGTTCTATCCGCTCCTGCCGGAGGTCGCGGCCGGCACCCTGGAGCCGAGGCACGTGGTGGTCCCTGCGCGCAGCTTCCTCCCCAAGGGACGCTTCGTCTACGCGGAGGTGACGGGCTTGGACCTGGAGCGGAGCAGGGTCCACCTTTCCACGGAGGACGAGCCGGCTTGGTCGATGCGCTACGACCACCTGGTGCTGGCGCTCGGGTCCGTCACCCGGCTTCCTCCGGTGCCCGGGCTGCGGGAGCACGGATTCGAGCTGAAGACGATCGCGGATGCGGCCAGCCTGCGCGACCACGGCATCTCGCTGCTGGAGCGGGCCTCGATGGCCAAGGACCCGGAGCTGAGGCGGGAGCTGCTCCGCGTGGTGGTGGTCGGCGCGAACTTCACCGGGGTGGAGTTGGCGGGGGAGTATCAGGACTTCCTGCGCGACGCCTGCCGCTCGTATCCCGAGCTGGACCCCGACGACGTGGACGTCGTGGTCGTGGAGGCGCGCTCGCGGATTCTTCCGGCCCTGCCGGAGAAGCTTGCGGACTACGCCCGGGCGCACCTCGAGCGGCGCGGGCTGCGCTTCGCCACCGGGCGGACCGTCGCCAGGGTGGACCGCCGCGGGGCGGAGCTCTCGGACGGCACCTGGCTGCCATCGCGCACGGTCGCCTGGTGCGCCGGGATCGCGCCCAACCCGCTGCTGGCGGGCTGCCAGGATCTGCCGAAGAACGAGCAGGGCTACGTTGAGACCCGACCGGACCTGCGGGTCAAGGGCTTCGACAACGTGTGGGCGATCGGCGACTCGGCGTTCGTGCCCCAGCCTGACGGCCACGGTTACCCGGCGACGGCCCAGGTGGCCACGCGCCAGGGCGAGCACGCCGCCCGGAACATCGCCCTTGCGGTGCGGGGCGCGCCCCTTCGGCCGTTCGCGTTCCGTTCCCGCGGGGCGCTGGCGGCGCTGGGTTGCCGCACGGCCGTGGCGGAGGTGTTCGGCCTGAGGATCGCTGGCTTCCCCGCTTGGTTCCTGTACCGCACGGTGTATCTCCTGAAGGTGCCCACGCTCGGCAGGAAGCTCTCGATCGTGACGGACTGGACGGTGGACCTGTTCGCCAAGCAGATGCCCGTGCAGCTGGGTCTGCACCGGCGGGCCTCGGAAACGAACGGGGCGAGCCGCCGGGACGAAGCCAGGCTGTAGGTCAGGCGCCCTCGACGGCGGACCGGATCATCCGCTCGACCTTCGCGATCTGCGCTCGTCGGTCGAAGCGACGCAGGGCCGCCTCCCGGCCTCGGGCGCCGAGCGCGCGACGGTCGGAGTCCGGCATGTCGGCGAGCCTGCGGATGGCTTCGGCCATGGCCGTCGGGTCCTCGGGTGGGCAAGCCAAGCCGGCCCCGGCATCCTCCACCACGCGCCTAGGGTCGCCCTCGAGCGCGCACACGATCGGCTTGCCGACCGCCAGATAGGACTGCACCTTGTGGGGAATGGTGATCGCGGCGAGCGGGTCCCGGCGAAGGTGGACCAGCAGCGCGTCTGCCAGCGCGTAGACCGGCGTCATCTCGCTGGTCTTGAAGCTTCCGAGGAAGCGGACGTTGGAGAGCCCTTCCTCCTTGGCGCGGCGTTCCAGCGCCTCCCGCTCGACCCCATCTCCCGCGAGGCAGATCTGGATCTCCGGGCGGTCTCGGAGCAGCGAGGCGGCGGCCAGAAGCGAGCCCAAGCCCTGCATCAGGCCGATGTTGCCGGCGTACAGCACGTTGAACCTTCCGGCCAGCCCCAGGCGCTCGGCCAGGGCCGGGTCGGGTTCGCAGGGGCGGTAGAAGTCGGTGTCCACCCAGTTCTCGATGACCTCGATCTTGTCGGTCGGCACGCCCTTGCCGGCGAGGTTCTCGCGGAAGCCCGGGGAGATCACGCGGATCCGACTGGCCCAGCGGTAGGTGGCGTCGCACAGGCGGCCGACGGCGGCCAGCGCGCGAGCGGAGGAGACCATCCCTGTGGCGGCGAGCGTCTCCGGCCACAGGTCCTGGATCTCCAGCGTATGGGGAACGCGCCAGAGGCCGCCCACCCATCGGGCGGAGGCGCACAGCGTCGCCAGTTGCACCACGTGGATGCAGGAAGGGCGCCGAACCAGCCAAGGCCCCAGCACCGAGAACGAGGAGGCCAGGGAGAAGAGGTTCAGCACCCGCCTCGCGCGGGACTTGGAGTGGTCGGCGAAGGTTTTCAGACGCAGCACGGGCACGCCTTGATGCTCGTCCCACTGGCGCCAGCGGTTGCGGTAGCCCTCGTAGATCCGGCCGGAGGGCCAGTTCGGGTAGCCCGTGACCACCACCACGTCGTGGCCCAGCTCCTTCAGGCCGACTGCCAGCTCGCC
>DPBN01000298.1 GCA_003516955.1 Armatimonadota bacterium
CTCGCGAAGCACGGCACGCTGGCCGACGGGCTGGATAGCGCGAGGGGCCGCTCGTTGGTCAGCCCCACCGCGGTGACGGACGTCGCCCGGCCGTGCTCGGCCAGCTGGGCCACGTAGCGCCCGAGCCACCCGTCGCGCCGCGGTCGCACGGGATCGGCAGTGTGCCAGATTTCCATGCTGCGGAAGTGGCTGCGGTTCGGGTTCGGGTAGCCGACGCGCTGCACGGCCGCCGCCCTGCCTTCGCGGAAGAGCGCGCCGAGGGGCTCGAGGGCGGGATGCAGGCCGATCGCGCCGTCCAGATCGATCACCCGCTCGGCGAGCACGGCCAGGCTCGGCCGGAGCGAGGCGTAGCGCGGGTCGCGGTAGGGAATCAGCGTGTTGAGCCCGTCGTTGCCGCCGCTGAGCTGGCACACCACCAGCACGCGGTTCGACGTCGGCTTGCGGCCCTGCAGCGCGCGGCGCGCCTCTCCTTGGGCGAACGCCCCGAGCCACCCCGGCGCGGCCAAGCCGATCGCCACGGCGCCCGTGCGCTGCAGGAAGTCCCGTCTGGTGATGCCGTGATCCATCGTTCCCCTCGTTGTTCGAACCGACGTTCGGCAAGGACGCCCGGGCGGGGCTCCGGTTCGGTGCGAGGGTATTCTAGCCCGCATGACCGTCGCGCTGGGCCGCGTGCTCGTGCCGCTCGTCCTGTGCGTCGTGACGCTGGGCGTGTTCGCCAGGTTGCAGGACTTTGGCCCGGAGGGCGCCGTGCGCGCGTTCCACCAAGCGCTCGCCGTGGGCGACCTGCGGCGCATCGACGAGCTGACCGTCGAGGGCGCGCGGGAGCCTTGGGCCTCTTGGTACGTGCAGACCGTCGGGCCGCTCGTGCGGGAGTCGGACTTCGTGCGGGTGGAGCTGCAGGAGCGCGTGCCGCGCCGCGCGCTGGTGCTTTCGACTCTGGGCCGCGGCGGGTGGCGGCTCAGCACGCTCTGGGAGGTGGCGCTCCTTGGGGGGCGCTGGCGCGTCCAGATGGTGCGCGTGCTGCCTCCGTACAACCTCCGCTCGGCGCCGTATCCCGTCTGGTGAGCCGGCCCTGTGGGGTTTAATGGAGGCATGAGGCAGTCCGGGCGGGTTCACTGGATGGTCGCCGTGGCCATCGCTCTGCTCGTCGCGATCGTCGTTCTGATCTTCTTCGCGGGCGAGTCGCCCGCTGTGGCGGCGGGGAGGTTCCTGCTCGCCCTGCAGAAGCGCGACGTGGAGACCCTGACGGAGCTCAGCTACGTGCCGGACGGCAACACGGAGGCCATCCGCAAGGATTGGGACTTCACCGTGAACGTCGCCAACCCCAACTACCGCTTTGTGTACAGGGTGCTCCAGGTGAAGGAGCTGGGGGGCGACGAGGCCGTGGCCACGGTGCAGATGAAGAGGGACGCCTTCTCGCCCGCCGCCTACGAGGAGAACTTCCAGCTCCCGCTGGTTCGAAAGGACGGCCGCTGGAAGGTGGATGTCTACAACCTGAGCCGCAAGATGTACCCCGCGCTGCCGCGGCCGAGGGAGTGAGCCGGTGCGCAAGCGGGCCGCCGAGACGAGGCGCTACCGCCTCGAGATGAACGAGAAGATCCTGGGAGCGGGGTTTCAGGGCTTCAACCGGTTCTTCGCGCTGGACGCCGCCGCCTACGCGGAGGGGGCGCTCCCGATGAAGATGAAGGAGCTCATGGGCCTGGTCGGCTCGATGGTCCTCCGCTGCAACGACTGCATCTTCTACCACCTCGACCGTTGCGTCACCGAGGGCTGCACGCGCGAGGAGATCCTCGAGGCGATGAACATCGCCCTCGTGATCGGCGGCTCGATCGTCATCCCGCACCTTCGCTACGCCTTCGAGGTGCTGGACGAGCTGACCAAGGAGAGCTGAAACCGTGGCGTTCCGGCCGTTCCCCCAACCGATCGGCACCCGCGCCTGCGGCCGGTTCCGCCTGTGGATCGCGGGCCGAGAGTGCGCCGTCCTGAACGCTCCGGTGAGCTCGGACTCCGACCACGCCTCCTACGCCGCGTACACGCTGCAGGAACCTGCGGACGTGGAGGTGCGGGCCGGCTGGGAGGTGTCGTCCGCCGAGGCGCACCCCGGCTCGCTGGGCCTGGCGTGCGAGGTGGTAGGCCAGACCGTGAGCTTCCGTCTCGAGCGCGGGCGGAACGTGGCGCTGGTGGTCGACGGCCGCTGGCTGTACCTGTTCCACGTCGAGCCGAGCGAACCGCCGACGCGCGACGTCCTGCGCTTCGAATCCGGCGCCGTGCACCGGGCGGGGGTGATCGAGCTCCGCTCTGGCCAGACGCTGTGGATCGAGCCGGGGGCGATCGTGCAGGGCGTGGTTCGCGCGCGCGGGGCCGAGAACGCGCACATCGGCGGTGGAGGGGTGCTGGACTGCGGAGGCGGGGAGTTCCCGGCGGACTGGGGTCGGATGGTGATTCTCGACGGCTGCCGCGGCTGCACGATCTCGGACGTGACGCTCGTTCGACCGCGGACTTGGATGGTCACGCTCGGCGGGTGTGAGGACGTGGAGGTGCGCAACCTGCACGAGATCGGCTCCTGCGTGGGTTCGGACGGGATCGACGTCGTCGGCTCACGGCGCTTGCGCGTGGTCGGCGGCCTGCTGAGGAACAACGACGACTGCCTGGTGGTGAAGGCCTTCGACCCGAGGCCTTGGATGCCGGATGTCGCGGGCGACTGGTCGCAGGACGTCCGGGACGTGGTGTTCGAAGGGCTGACCGTGGCCAACGACGCAGCGGGCAACGGTCTGGAGATCGGCCACGAGCTTCGCACGGACTCCGTCTCCGGGATCACGTTCCGCGACATCGACATCCTGCACGTGCATGGGCACGGAGCTCCCTTCTCGATCAATTGCGGCGACCACGCGACCGTGAGCGACGTGCTGTACGAGGACGTGCGCGTGTGGCACCACTACGACAAGCTGGTCTCTCTGCGGGTCATGCGGTCCCGCTTCAACAAGGACGAGGAGCGGGGACGGATCCGCGGCGTGACGTTCCGCAAGGTCCGGGTGCGGGAGCAACCCTACAACCCCGGATACACGATCAGCGTGATCGGAGGGTGGGACGAGAGCCACCGGGTGGAGGGCGTGCTGTTCGAGGACTTCCGGCTCGGCGACCGCCCGGTGCGCAGCCTGCTGGACCTGGACGCCTACGTTCGGCACATCGGTGAGGTCCGCTTCGCCTAGAGCGGCTTGAGCACGGACAGAGCCACGCGGTTCTCGAGCAGCACGATCGACTCCTCGAGCAGCGAGCCGTTCCAGTTCGGGTACCAGGCGGAGCCGGGAACCTCCACCGGGCCGACCGCCTTCTCGGCGGACACCGGCGGGTCGAACCGGGCGGAGTGCAGGGCGGCCTCGGGCCCGACGGGATAGCCCTGCTTCGCCTGCGGCAGGGTGCAGCCGGCGGGGCGCGAGTCCCAGTGGATCTTTCCGTTCTGCGTGCAGATCACGGCGGCGTCGCGGGCGCAAAGGCGCAGGAAGTTCAGGGCCGTCGAGCTGAGGCTGGTGCGGAACGTCTCGGCCAGCCGGATGATGTTGGCGATGGACGGCTCGCAGGCCTCCGCGTGGGGACGGAAGATCTCCTCCGGCATCAGGAACTCCCCCGCGAAGACGTTGGCCTGGCGCTCCATCAGGTCGTTGCCGCTGTTCCGCATCTGCTCCTCGGTGCAGATCCAGTAGGGCACCTTCCCGCGATGCAGGACCCAATGGCCCAGCTCGTGCGCGACGCAGAACCGGCGCTGGCCCTCCCAGGGGATGGAGCTGCGCACCCGGACCAGCCCCTTCTTCTCGCTGCACACGAGCCACGCGTCCGCGGTGAGGATCGGGCCGTCCGTGACGAGCACGTCCAGCTTGTACGCGACGCCGCGCTCACGGATGTCCTGGGGGCGGCTCACGTAGAATCGGTCCAGCAACCGCCACGCTGCTTCGCGGGCGGCGCGGGCCTGCTCGTCACTTAGCCTCATCTTCTTCGATTTTGGCCAGTTCTTGCAGGAATTGGAGCGCGCGGGCGTCCCGTTCCATCTCTTCCAAGTCCTGCTTCCGGTCGTATTGGTCGCTCTCGGAGTCCAGGTTGCGGAAGAGGTACGCGTAGCTCGCGGCCGAGGCGGGCTCCGTTGCCAGATCCGAGGCCTCGTCGATCGCCTGCATCGCGGCCGCCAGAAGCTCCGAGGGTTCGCCGGCCGAGCGCTGGACCGCCTGGCGCGCCTCCTCCAGCGCCCGCTCGGTCTCCCCTGGCCGCGGCACCGTCCTCGCCAGCGAGGCGGCGAGGTTCTGGAGCGCGTCGCGGAGCGCGATCGCCGGGGCCGTGCCTCGTTCCCCAACCCTCGCGGCGGCGGCGAGGATCCGACCGACAGCCTCTTGGCGCCTCTGGGACCGGCCCGCCTCGTCGTGGGGTTCAGCCTCCGCAGCGCTCTGCACGCGCTGGGCGGCTTCGGCGGCGCTCCGCTCCGCGCGGGCCAGCTCGATCCTGCTGCGGAGCCTGGCCGCCGCGCGGGCGGGATCGAAGTCGATGCCCGCCTCCCGCAGCTCCCGGACGTTCTCCTCCAACGTCAGGTTGCGCACGTGCACCCGAAGGGCAGCGTCGTACCGACGGGCCGCCAGCTGGATGCGCCTCACCGCGTCCTTCGGATCGAACTGCACGCCCGCGGCCTCCAGCTCGGCGAGCGTCTCCTCCAGCGACAGGCCCAGGCAGCGCCGCTTCAGCTCCTCGTGGTCCTGTTGCAGACGCCTTCGGGTGGCTTCGTCCATCATGGCTCCCTCGAGCGTTCGCCGCTCCCTTCCTCTTCTTCTCGCCGGACGCGCCTCCTGATCCTCTTGATGCGGTTGTTCGCCTCGTCCACGGTGATGTCGAGCACGAAGGCGATGTCCTGCGGCGTCGTCGCCCCGTCGGCGTAGGCGTCGACCACGTCGATCAGCTCCGGCTCGTCCTGGAACAGGCGCCAAAGGTCGAAGAGGACCTCATCCGGAATCCTCTGCCCGCGCGGGTCGGGGATGGCGCCCAA
The DNA here is from genome assembly GCA_003516955.1 of Armatimonadota bacterium. Classification (GTDB taxonomy): domain Bacteria; phylum Armatimonadota; class Fimbriimonadia; order Fimbriimonadales; family Fimbriimonadaceae; genus UBA8783. The sequence goes on from DPBN01000298.1 coordinate 5,024, forward strand.
AGTGTCATCGTCCGCCTCGGTGATGGGGGTGCCGATGCTGTGCAGGGCGCGGAGGTATGCGCGGAACTCGTTGTTGATCACGCTGGCCACCACGTCGAACAGGAAGCCCTCCAGCTCCTCGCGGTTCGTCACCTTGGAGGGGACGGCCCTCCGGCCCTCGATCACCTTCTCGGCCGCCTTGAGGGCGTAGTCCAGCGGCTCGCCCGCATGCTGGCGGAATCCGGGCACGCCATAGAGCCTCTCGAGGCGGCCCCGGGCGTAGTTGGTGAGTTTGGCCAGGGTCTCCTCCAACCATCGCCCATCTTCGATGGCCTGCCAGACCCAAACCGGCAGGTGGTCGCCTCCCATCTTCTTCATCGCGCCCTTCCTCGCCCCTGCCCGAACCGACCGGAACCGGGGTAGGCTCGAGGCTACCCGCCGGAAGCCCTGCCGCCCAAGGCGAATCTGCAGCCCGGCCTAGCCCTCGGGGCCGTCCTCGTCGGTCTCCCGGGAACTCTCGAGCTCGGCCAGCCGCTGGGCGTCCTCCCGCATCGCCTCCAAATCCTCCTCGCGGTCCTCCTCCTCGGCCTTGGTTGAGAGCTTGTGGAAAGCGAACAGCGCCTCGAATCGGCCGACCGCCGGCGCCTGAGCGAGGAGGCTCTCGACGCGCCGCAAGGCCAGCCCGAGGTCCTCGAGAACCTCTCTGAGAGCAGAGCCAGGATCGGGACCTTCGGCCCGTCGCTCCGCCGCGAGTCGCTCCTCGAGTCGGCCCGCG
>DPBN01000300.1 GCA_003516955.1 Armatimonadota bacterium
AGCGGTTGGAGAGGCGCCTCGGCGAATCCGTGCGAGGTACGCCACCGCGTACTCGGAACCGGCCGGGCCGGGGAGCCGGTCGCTGTGGTACACGGTGCACTCCAGGCAGTCCCGTTTGGCTGCCCGTCGCTCGGTCTCGATGGCGCGCAACAGCGAGAGAGCGTCCTGCCTGTCCATCAGCGCTTCTCAGCAAGCCAGTCCGCCAAGGCCTCGGCGACCTTCAGCGGTCCGCCTTTGGCTCCCCTGCCGCCGCCTTTGGCCAGCAGGGCGGCATCTCGGGCGGCGAGAGAGAACCCGCCAGCCTCGTCCCGCTCGAGTTGCGCCAAAGCCGAGGCGACGATCGCTCCGGCCGCCTCCCCAAGGATCTTGCCGGCCCTGACGAGGCGCTTCCGTGCCGGACCGCCCTGACCTTGGAGCCAAAGGGCGAGCCCGCGGCAACACTCGGCCATGGCCTCATCCGAGGCCCGGCGAACGGACACCTCCGCCAGATCGCGGAAGGCGGACTCTGCGGCGGCGAACGCGCCCGCCTTCAGAAGCTGCCGGGCCGTTTCCCGGCGCCTCAGGCCCCAGAAGGAGCCGGGGTCGGGCAGGGTGACGAGACGCGGGCTCCGATGCAGGAGCGGCTTTCCCTTAATCGGGCTGGAGAGCAGGTAGGACTGCAGGAACCCGAGGGCCGCGGCCACGGCCCCCAACGTTGCCACCGTGCTCTTGCGCCCGCTGGTGACGTCCACGGCCACCTGGCCGGCGGAGGGTCTTCCGCTCCAAGCCAGCTCCGACTCCACGATCTCCAGGATCACCCTCGGATTGGGGTCGTCCTCGAACTCCCTCAGCGATGGATCCTCCAGCGGGACGGACTCGAGCAGGTCCTGAAGGCAGCGCTTCGAGCCTTCGGTGTACAGCAGGACCGTGCGATCCGCCGGGTTGGCGAGGGTCGCGAGGATCGGGCTGTAGGGCTGCGTTCCGACCGGGATGAAGGAGAGCCTGCGCCGCGGCCGATCGGCGGCCTGCAGCCGCACCGAGAGACAGGCGAGGGGGAAGAACTCCCGGCTGTACAGGTCTGTGGCCTCAGGCTCGGACAGCTCGGAGATCCGGGCCTCGAGTCTCTGGAGCTCAGCCTGCAGGTCCTCGGGAGCCTCCACAGGGTTCGTGGCAAGCCTCATCGTCTCAACCTTAGTTCGCCGAACAGGCCGCGCTTCTCCTTCCTCGTTGGGACCCTGTTGCCTTCATCGTCGGTGCGGACCAGGGTCGCCGGTGACCCTCCTGGGCCGGTGAAGGCGCCGAAGCGGTTTCGCACCGGGTCGACGACCAGCGCGACCGACCACTCGTGCGGAAAGTGCGCCTGCTGGGTCCTGCGGTCGACGCCCGAGAGGAACACCCCCAAGTTGGGATGCGAGTGGTACCACCCTACGACCGGATCCTCAACGGCTGCGCGGTTGGCGTCGGCCAGGATGCTGGACCACGCCTCGGTGCCGATCTCAAGCGAGGCGGCGCCGGACCTCGCCCCGTGGCCTGCTGCCGAGTGGGTGACCACCGTGACGAAGCAGTCGCGCTCGGGCACGTGGAACGCCTTGCCGAACAGAACCCCGCCCAGCTCGACGCTGGTGTCGGATCGAACGTGATCCAAGATCCGCTGGAAGACGGTCTCAGGGATCACGACTGCGCCGCTCTGGCCCAAGTCCGATGGTTCCAAGCCGAACTGCTCGCGAAGATTGCTCAGAGTGGCCGTGGAGCAGGGGTCGTGCGACTCATCCTCCAGAAACAGCACCGGCGCACTCGCCATCGGCTGAACTTGGGAGGGCTCGCTCGCCGAGGCGGCGGGTTGCCGAGGAGCCCGGCTTTTCGCCGGGCGATCGGACCGCAGCGACCTTGCGACGGCCCAGGCGGCCAGCACGCCCCATGCAGCCGCGCCCGCCCAGAGGGGCCACGTCTGCCTGGTGGTCTTCATTGGTCCATCCACGTGATCGTGGGCTTGGCCGGTGCCTCCGAGGGCAAAAGGAGCGGCTCATCGAGGGGCGTTCGCACCTCGCCGCGCTGAAACCTCCGGAGGCAGGTCGTATCGGCGGGACTGAGAGGGTTCATGAGCGCCGGGTCCCAGCGGATCACGTTGTACACCCTGGCCACGAATAGGTCGAGGAACTCGGAGACGGAGCGGGAGTACCCCATGCAGACCGCACCCGAGCTGAACACGTGCGGGTGCAGCAGAGGCGTGCGGAACACGACTTCGGCGGACACGCCCGCAGACGGATAGGCCGCAGGGAGGCGGATGATCGCCCGATGCTCGCTTCCGAAACGGGGGCCGCGGAGGTCCCAACCCACGATCCCGCGCACGCGGAACAGGATTTCGTAGGTATGGGGCGGGTGCCCTTGGGTCGACAGAATGGCCAGCCGAGCCGGGTTGGCGGCCACGAGCTGCCTCAGCCGCTGCTCGTCGTTCCTCAGGCGGGTGGTGCGCACGTCCGCCATGGCTTCACGCGGCGACGTAGATCGGCACCAAGGTGAGCTGCGCGCCGTCTTGGATCTGCTGACCGATCGGGGCGTTGGGGTTCAGCTGGGTGCTGCGGGCCGTGTCCATCAGCGCGTACTTCGTGCCGTCGTTGGTGGACAGGTTCCAGCGGCTTCGGGCCTCGTCGATCAGCTGTGCGACGGGCAGGTTGGGGTCCACCTGCACCTTGGCGACATGGGTGCCGTCCATGGTCCGGAGCTGGATGTTCAGCCCTGTGGCGAGAGCATCGGTCGTGCTGGTTTGCGGCTTGTTCGTCATGGTTCTCACCTGATTTCGTTCTTCTCGGACGCACATCGATTCAGGACTCCAGCAAGGCCCAAACGCTGCGATTCGGGCCTGTCAGGAGCAACAGGGCGCGAGAAGGCACGCCCAAACGGCGCAAGGGGCGGAGAGCGTTTCGGTCGCCACGCCGGAGGACTGAGAATTCGGTGGCGGAGCGGGAGAACTCTCCGCAGAGGGAGCAGAAGCGCAGAGCGTCGTGCACCTTGGGCCTAGGCTTGGAGACGCGTAGCCGATGGCCGCAGCGGCCGCACGCCAGCGACTGCACGAACTCGAAACCGAGATGGAGCTCCTCCAAGTCAGGGCCACCGGCCTCGAGCACCTGCTCGGCGGTTGCGGAACGGGGATCGAGGTTCAGGCGCACGACCGGATTCGGGTCTCCGTGTTGGGGGCAGGCCGGATCCGCGGTCAGGTTCAGCACCAAGGTTCCGAGGGGGCGCAGCGTGTGGAGCAGCCGCTGGCCGGGCTGCAGTCCCGGCACAGCCCTTCCGTGGCGACGATGGATTTGGGCGATTGCCTCTTGGGTGGCCCATGCGCCCGCCAGGGAAGCCGTCACCGCGGTTGTGGGGATCTTGTTAGAGACGTCCGGCAGTCGGAACCCCGTGCAGCTGTACCTCCGGGATTCCACCAGCTCGTCCTCGCCGACGGTGCATTCGTAGCAGGGTCCGCTCTCTCCAAAGAGCGTCACCTCCGCGGCTGAAGACGAGATGGCCGTGTTGATCCAAGGACGGCCTACGGAGCGGCAGATGCGGTTGATGGCGAGCCTGGCGCGCACGCTGTCGAGGCAACCCACGATTGCGTCGGCGTCGACGAACCACCCGTGCCCGAGATCCCACTCCATGTCTCCCACTACGGACAGGGCCTCCACGGCCGGGTTGAGGCGCCGCACCGCATCGGCGGCGGCCTGGGCCTTGGCCCGCCCGGCGTCCTTCGGAACGAACAGCACGGAGCGGGTGAGGTTGCTCATCTCGACCGTGTCGAAGTCCACGATCACCAGGCGCCCGATGCCGCTCAGCGCGAGGTTCTTGGCGACCTCGTTTCCCACGGCGCCGGCTCCCAGGACCAGCACGGTGGCGCGGGAGACGGCCTCCTGGTCCCACCAGTCGATGAGTTGCAGCCTTGCATAGCGCTCGGCGAAGCCGTGGTCGTAGCCCTCAGGGAGGCCCTTCACGAGGCCGCCTCCTGGTTGAGGAGCGTCCAGAGCGCCCTGTCGAGCAGGCGGGCGTTCTCGCGGGTTTCGGCACGGAGCTCCCCTGGATCCCTGTCCAGCAGCTCGCGGATGCGCATCGCGTAGGCCCTCCGAATCTCGTAGCCCGCCGCGCTTGCGGAGACACCCAGGAGTCTCCTGGCCTCGGAGCCCGTCATCGGCTGGTTGGTCGCCGATGTGCCGCCTGCAGAGGTCCGGCCGTTGCCACCGGTCATGGCGTCGATCGCGTGCTGCTCGTGCCAAGTGATCCGCCCGGTTCCTTGGGTCTGCTGCCCGGTCTGGGTCTGCGCCGGTCCAGAGGAAGGCGCGTGCCAACGGTAGCGGTTGAGGTTTCTGCAAACCTGGCAGCGCCCGTTGTGCTCTTCTTGGACGAAGCGGTAGGAGTCGGGGGAGTAGCGGGCACCGCAGGCCGTGCACTCCACATAGGAGGTCCAGGGCTCGATCGCTTCGCCGGTCAAGGGATCGGTCTTGGTCGCGCTGGAGGACTCGTTGATGATCCGCACCTGCGACGAGCCTGCCTTGGCGGCAGACCCTGCGCTGGAGGATCTGGACGTGGGTCGAGGTCTTGACATCGGGTCACCAGCGGAGTACGACTGGCCTGAGGCGGGTGGCTCCATCAGCCAGTTCCTCACCTGCATCACCAGCACCAGGATCAGGGGAATCCAGAGGATCGGGAACGAGAATGCGGCGAGGATGTACAGCACGAGGCAGCATCCGCATCCGCTCTGATCGCTGCTTTGGCCCATCGATCGATCCCCTTACCATCATCATCCATCAGAAACCTGCGTCCTGGCAGGATGTTCTGCGTTCCCCTTCTCGCGAGAGGCACGCCTTCGACCGCGACCTCGGGGGTCGCCGGTTGCAGAAGCAGGACGACGGCCCAGCGTTGAGCGCTACGGATGGCCTCCGCTTGGAGGAGAGGGACGGTTAGCTTGCACGCGGCGCGAGCCTAGAAGCCGAGGTTTCGGCGATGGAACTCGAGGGCCTCGCGCACATGCAGGTCCCAGTAGCTCCACTCGTGGGTTCCGGGAAACTCCTCGTACTCGTGGTCGAAGCCGAGAGCCTGAAGGTGGCGATGGAAGGCTCGGTTGGCCTCCAGCAGGAAGTCCTCGGTGCCGCAGTCGAGGCGGAGCTTCGGCCGCTCTTCGGGAGCCAGCCGCTCGGCAAGGGCGAAGAGGTCGTAGTCGCTCCCCGCGGGGCTGGGGCCGATCAGGCGCTCGAACTCGCGCGACTCGGGGCGATCGGGCAGGACGGTGCCGTGGCCGAATCCCATCGCGCCAGAGTGGGAGTGGGCGGAGACGAACAGCTCAGGACGCCGAAGCGCGAAGCGCACCGCCCCGTAGCCTCCCATCGAGAGGCCGGTGACGCACCAGCGATCGGTGGTCGGGAGCCAGTTGCGGAGGACCTCGGGCAGTTCCCGAGAGAGCGCGGTTTCGTATGCGAAGCCGTCCACGGCGTCCAGATAGAAGCCCCGGCCACCGTCCGGCATCGCGACGATCAGAGGCAAGCCGTCGCAGTAGCGCTCGATGCTCGTGCGGCGCATCCAGATCGAGTGATCGTCGCTCAAGCCATGGAGCAGGAACATCACCGGGAAGGGCCCCTTGAGCTTCGGATCGGGGAGAATCAGATTCACCGAAGTGTGCTTCTGGAGCGCATCGGAGAAGTACCGGAGTTCGGCGAACGGCATGGGCCGAGTCTACCACCGGACTTGCGCGGTTGAGGTTCGTCGGCTTGGAACCCGATATCAAGGAGTGAGCATGCGAGCGTTCTGGAGACCCGCCCAACCGGCCTCGGGAGCCGACCCCCAGCGGCTGGCCGAACTTGCGCTACCGGCCCTGTCCCTCGCCCTGGAGGCGATCGAGGGAGCCGCGAAGCTCACGGTGAGCCCGGGATCGCCCGAAGGCGCTGACTTTCGCCGCAGGATGCTGTCCTACGGTGCCGAGCTGGCCCAGCGGGAGCCGCAGCCCGCACGCCTGGAGAAGATCCGCGAGCAGCTGGGTGGAGAGCTCGAGTCCTTCGGCGAGATGCAGCGCCGGCAGGTGGAGGAGTTCGTCCTTGAAGTGAGGGACTCCCTTCGGGGCCTGGTCGCGGCCCTGCGCTCCTCCCTGGACCCCGCCGACGAGCTGGCCGAGGGAATGGACCGCATGCAGCGGCACTTGGCGTTCGCTTCGGAGTGCGATGATCTGCGGGAGCTCAAGAGGGTGGTCCGCGAGCAGGCGGAGACGGCCAAGCAGGCCCTTCGGCGATTCGCCGAGGAGCAGCAGCGCGCCGAGCG
>DPBN01000059.1 GCA_003516955.1 Armatimonadota bacterium
CATCTGGGACTGGGTGGACCAGGGGCTGCGGCGGTACACCGACGAGCCTCCCGGACCGGATGGAAAGCCCCGCTGGTACTACGCCTACGGAGGCGACTTCGACGACCGACCGAACGACGGACCCTTCTGCAACAACGGCGTGGTCCTGCCGGACCGGCAGGAGACGTCCAAGCTGTGGGAGGTCAAGCGGGTCTACCAGCCGGTGTCGTTCGAATCCGTGGACGGCAAGGGCACGGTGAGGGTGGTCAACAAGCACGCCTTCACCGACCTGAGCGAGTACGAAGCGGCCTGGGAAGTGCAGGTGGAGGGCCGGACCGTGGCCCAGGGCGTGCTGGACCCGGTCCGCTGTGCGCCGGGCGACTCTGCGGAGGTTCGAATTCCGGTGGGCCGGCCAGAGCTGCCCCCGGGTGGCGAGGCCTTCGCCTTTCTGAGGTTCCGGCTGAAGAACGACGCCCTGTGGGCCGCCAAGGGGCATGTCGTCGCGGCGTGCCAAGTCCCGCTGGAGCTTCCTGCGCCGGCACCCGTGCACCGCGCGGCGACGGGCGAGCTCGCCGTTTCCGAGCAGGGCGGTCAGGTTGTCGTTCGGGGCGACGGCTTCGAGGCGGTGTTCGATCGGGGGCTGGGAACGCTCGCCAGCTATCGGCTGGAAGGCAAGGAGCTTCTCGGTCCGCGCCTCGATGCCGGAAGAACAAACGGCACGCAGCCACACGGCGGCGTCTACGCTCCTGGTCCTTATTTGAACGTATTTCGGGCGCTCACCGACAACGACATCTGGTTCCGCGGGGCGTTCGAGGCTTCGGGCCTGACGCAGATGCCGCATCGGGTGCAGGCGTTCCGGGTGACCCGGTTGAGCCCGCAGGCCGTCCGGGTGGACGTCCGAACCGACTGCCGCGGGTTCAAGGGCAATGGGTTCTGGCAAGACGCCGCTTTCACGGTGCTCGCGGACGGCACGATCGTCGTCGACAACCACGTCGATCCAGTCGGGGAGTTGCCGCCGTTGCCCAAGATCGGCTCCATTCTCAGGGTGGCGGGTTCGCTCAACCAGTTCCAGTGGTTCGGCCGGGGACCCCGGGAGAGCTACCCGGACCGCAAGACCGCGATGGACGTCGGACTGTACTCCGGCACGGTGGAGGAGCAGTTTGAGGAGTACGTCCGACCCCAGGAGAACGGGAACAAGGAGGACGTGCGCTGGGGGGCGCTGCGCGACGCCAGCGGGTTCGGACTCCTGTTTCAGGCGGACGGGCCGCTGTCGATGAGCGCGTCTCGCTTCACGCCTTGGCAGCTCGAAGAGGCGCGGCACTTGAACGGACAGCCGCGCCGGTTCCACCGACCCCAGCCGCGAGAGGACATCGTCGTGTGCCTCGACGCGCGGCAGATGGGCCTGGGGGGCGCCTCGTGCGGCCCCGGCCCGTTGGACAGGTACGTGCTGCGCGCCAAGCCGCTGGATTGGAGGTTCATCGTGAGGCCGCTGCGTCCAGGCGTGGAGGCGCCTGCCGAGGGACGTCTGGCTTCTCCCGTTCCGACGAAGCCGACGGTGGAGCGTGGCGAGGATGGCGTCGTGCGCGTCATCGCGGGGAGCGGCGCGTCCCGGATGGACGTCTGGGTGGACGGCAAGGCGGAGTCCCGGTCGTCGTTCCCGCTGCCGGAAGGGGGCGAGGTGCGGGCCGTGGCGGTGGCGCCCAGCGGCCTGACCTCCCAAGAGGCTGTCGTCCGATTCCCGAAGATCGTGCCCATGGCTCCGATCCCCAACGCCGAGCTCTCCGTCTCCGCTTCGAGCTTCGAACCCGGCGAGGGCGAGCCCCGGCACGCGATCGACGGCGATCCCAACACGTTCTGGCACTCGGAGTATTCCTCGGGAAAGTCGAGGCACCCGTTCGAGCTCACCCTCAAGCTGGCGAGGTCGCTTCGCGTGATCGGCCTGGAGTATGTGGGCAGGAGCGGCAACCCGAACGGCCGGGTGTTGCGGTACGAGGTCGTCGTGGAGGGTCCCGATGGTAGTCGCGCGGTGGTTGCCAGCGGCACCCTGCGCGACACCGCTGAGCCGCAGCGAATCGTTTTCGAGCGCGCGGTGGAGGCGAGGGCCGTGGTCTTCAGGGCCCTGAGCGAGCAACGCTCGCAGGATTTCGCCTCCGTCGCCGAACTGAGGCTCTTCGCGCCGCTACCCTGAGACTCTCGCCCCGAGAAGCAGCTCGAACAGCCTGCGGTCGACCCGGTAGCCGTCGATCTCCTCATAGGCGGCGCCGGGGCGTCCGTGCTCCGCGATGCCGAACTCCCCGGTGAACGTCCAGAGGGCGAAGCCCCAGCGGAACTCGCGGTAGAGCCCCAGCAGGTCTTCGAACCATCGGAGGGCGGCGTCGTTGGGCGTCTGGTTGTAGCACCCGAACTCGCCGATGTGCACCCGCACGCCCTCTCGCTCGACCCACCGCCAAGGCTGATAGAACCACCTCAGAGCCTCGGCGTTCCACCGGACTCCGTTCCAGACCAGACCGGGATACTTCGGCTCCGGCAGGCCCTTGTGGCCGTCCCACCAGTGCGCCCGGTAGTGGCTGAGGGCCATCGGCATGTACCCGCGACCGGAATGGACGACGCCGAGATCCGCCAGCTCGGGCATCGCGTAGTGGCCCCCGCCGATGCCGTCGATCGCCACCTCGCGGTCGGGATCGACTTCCCGGATGGCGGCGACGGTCCGACGCACCAGAGCCTCGTGCGCGGCTCGAGTGAACCCGTACTGGCCCTCGGAGGGCGGCTCGTTGACGAGATCGAAGCTCAGGAGATCGTTCGGCACGCCCTTGTAGCGCTCGGCGAACTCCCGCCAGAGAAACACGAAGCCGTCCTGGGCCTCGCGGTCGGTCCAGAGGTTGTGCTTCTCCAGGTGGTTCGCGTTGATGCAATAACCGGGCGCGCGGTGCAGGTTCAGGCTGAGGTGGAGGCCGCGCTCGCGAGTGGCCTCGAGGCAGCGATCGATGGACTCCCAGACGCGACGGTCGGGCTCGGTGTAGCGCCAGTCGCGCGTCCAGAAGCGGTAGTCCATAGGCATACGGACGAAGTCGAAGCCGTGCTTCGCCAAGAAGTCGAGGGCCCTCAGGTCTGGAGGGCGGGGCGTTGCGCCTTCGCGCCACACGAACATCCACTGGAAGTTGAAACCGTATCGGGGCATGGACTCACCGCAAGGATTCGCCGGTCGTACCGTCGAAAGACGAAGCATGTTGGCATGGTGCGGCTTGACAATGCTCGCGATCGGTTGGCAGGCTGCCCCGGAAGGCTGGGGAAGCGTCTGGTCGCGGGAACCCTCTGCCATCTCGGCCGAGGTGGACCGGAGCGTGGCGCACGCCGGGCGACCGTCGGTGCGCGTGGTTCACACGGGCCGGCAGGATTGGAGCCTGGCGCAGCCGACCGAGCTCGCGGTCCGCACGGGCGACCTCGTCGAGGCCTCCGTGTGGCTCCGGATGGAGGGGGACGGCGAGGTCCAGCTGGGTTTCGTCTCGCGGGGGCCGGATGGTACGGTCCGAGACTGGATCTTTGGCGGGCGAACGGCGCGGGCCGGCGACTGGCGGCGGCTCGCCACGCGGGTCGTTGTGCCGGAGGGTGTCGCGTCGCTTCTGCCCAGAGTCACCGGCAACGGCCCGTGCAGGGTGTGGCTCGAGGGGTTCCGCTGCCTCAAGACCGGCAACCTGCAGGAGATGCGCGACCCCTCCATGCCCCAGAGGCTCTCGCTCCAGAACCGATGGCTTCGGCTGGAGTTCGATACCAAGACCGGGGCCTTCGAGCTGGCCAGCAGGGGTTCTCGTCGGCGCTGGAGCCAGAAGCCTGGAGGCTCGGTGCTGGTGCGGACCGCGCGCGTGGGAGGATCTCGGCTGACCGCCGAGCTGTGGTCCGCCACGGACGCCCAGAAGCTCTCGCTGACAGCCGAGCTCGACGCCGAACGGCCTGAGGTGCGCCTCACCCTGAGCGGCGACGGGGACCTGGAGGCGCCCTTGGCCTATCCTCACCCGTGGGCGACCCGAGCGGGCATGGAGCTGGTTTTCCCGATGAACGAGGGCGTGGCGTTTCCGGTGGACGAGGCCGGCCTGCCTGAGCAGTGGCTGCACCTCTACGGCGGCCACGGGCTCTGCATGCCGTTCTTCTGCCAGACCGATGGGCCCGCCAGCCTGCTGACGGTGGTGGACACGCCGGACGACGCCTTGGCGCGCTTCGTCTACGACGGTCCGACGATGGTCGGGAGGCTTCTATGGGAGGGCCAGAAAGGCAGGTTCGGCTATCCGCGGCGCTGGCGGTACGCGTTGTTCGACGAGGGCGGATACGTCGCCGCGGCGAAGCGCTATCGGGAGATCGCGAAGGGCAAGGGGCTCTTGGTGACGCTGCGGGACAAGCGCAAGAGGGTGCCTGCCGTGGACCTGCTCGTCGGTTCTCCCAACGTGTGGGTCTTTGGCGGAAACGCCGCCGAGATGGCGCTCCGGTTGAAGGAAGCGGGGTTCGAGAGGATGCTGTGGAGCGCCGGAGGATCGGCCGCTGACGTCCGGGCGATCAACCGGATGGGCTTTCTCACCGGCGAATACGACATCTACCAGGACTGCATGGACCCCTCGCAGTACCCCAAGCTGCAGTGGATCCATCCCCAGTGGACCAGCGAGCTCTGGCCCGACGGCATCGTGCTGCGGCGCGACGGATCCTGGGAGCGGGGGTGGGAGGTCGAGACCAAGGAGGGAGGCATGATCGCCTGCGGAGTGCTGTGCGACCTCCTTGCCCCGCAGGTCGCGCGGCGCCGGATTGCCCAGGTGCTGAAGGAAAAGCCGTTCGGCGCGCGCTTTATCGACACCACCACAGCTTCGCCGTGGCGCGAGTGCTACAGCCCCAAGCACCCGATGACCAGGACCGACAGCCGCAAGGCCAAGATGGAGCTCCTGCGGCTGCTTCCAGAGGAGTTCGGCCTGGTCGCGGGCAGCGAGACCGGGCACGAGGCCGCGGTTCCCTGGGTGAGCTACTTCGAGGGCATGCTCAGCTTGGGGCCGTTCCGCGTCCCGGATGCCGGAAGGCGCATGGAGGAGACGGTGGACCCGGCGCCGGAGGTGATTCGCAAGTTCCAGGTGGGCCCTCGGTACCGCGTGCCCCTGTGGGAGCTGGTGTTCCACGACTGCCTGTGCGCCCACTGGTACTGGGGCGACTACCAGAACAAGGTTCCCAGCGTCTGGAGAAAGCGGGACCTGTTCAACATCCTCTACGGCACCGCGCCCATGTACCTCTTTCGAGCCGAGGATTGGCCCAATTGGAAGGAGAGGATCATGGAGAGCTATCGGGCCGTGGTTCCCGTTGCGCGGGGAGTGGGCTACGAGGAGATGACCGATCACCGCCGGCTCACCCAGGACCAGACCGTCCAGCAGACCCGCTTCGCCAACGGATGGGTGGTCACGGTGAACTTCGGCTCCCAGCCGTTCCGTCTCGGCCCGGGAAGGGTCGTTCAACCGGAGGGCTTCTTGGTGGAACGGTCGAAAGACCAGCGAAGGTGAGAAGCGGGGGATGAGACCATGGGTTTCCGATTCTTCCGTCGTTGGAGCATCCTGCCGGGCGTGACGCTCAACTTCAGCAAGTCCGGCCCTTCGATCTCGCTCGGCCCACGCGGGGCGAAGGTCACGATCGGAGCCAAGGGCGTTCGGACCACGGTGGGCATCCCTGGCACGGGCTTCTACTACACCCAGCAGCTCGGAGGCTCGGGAAGGGGCTCGGGCCGTTCCAGACGACCGCGGCAGAAAGATGAGCCCCCCGAGACGGACGACCTCGCTCCCTCGGCAACTCCGGCTGAGCGGTCGTTGCTCCAGGCCTGCCGGGCGCTTTCGGCCGGCGATGCGGAGCTGGCCCTCGAGCGCGCGAGGGAAGCGGAGTCGATCCCCGACGCCTGCTTTGTGGGCGGCCTCTGCGCGCTGACGGCCGGCCAGCCCAGGGAGGCGCTTCGCCTGCTGTCCCAAGCGATGGTGGACCCCGCGAAGATCGGGCAGGGCCTGGGCCGTTTGGGCGTCGACTTCGCGATGAACCTCGAGTTGGCGGACGGCGTCCGCGTGAGGGTGCGCCCCGACGCCGAGGGCGTTCTGCTCGCTCTGGCGGAGGCCTCGCAGCAGGCCGGCAGGCTGGACGATGCGATTGGCTGGATGGAGCGTTTGCTCGCAGCCATGCCGGAGGACCCTGCGGCCAAGCTGTCTCTGGCCGAGCTGCTCTTCCAGAACGCGCCCGACAACGCAGCGGTATGGCGCCGGTTGCTAGAGCTCACGGAACGGGCATCCGGCAGCACGGCGGTGGGCTGCGCGCTGTTGCTGTATCGGACCCGAGCTCTGCGAAGGCTTGGGCGTGCGCGCGATGCGGCGCTTGCGGCGTCGGAGGCTCTGCGGTCGCCTCGGGGACGTCCGACCGAGCTGCTCCGGGAGTTGCGCTACGAGAGGGCCCTGGCTTCGCTGGAGCTGGGCGACCGGGAGCGGGCGAGGGCCGACCTCCGACGCGTGTTCGACGAGGATCCCTACTTCGAGAACGTGGCGGAGCTGCTTCGGTCCCTCTGAGGCCCGGTGCCCTCCGGGTGTCTGGCGCCACCGGAGCCTCGTCCCGTGCGGTGGCGATGGTGGCGCGGCCCGATGCTGCCACCCTCGCGACGGCGGGCGCGCTCGTAGGCGTGAGGCTTGCGGAGGGCTGGCCGCATCGCGCGTTTGGCAAGAATATAACAAACGCGTTATAATGATTCGAGCAAGGTAACCGCCATGGCCCCCACTCCCAGCGTCAGCGCAACTTTCTCGCGAATGGCCTCGCCTTGGAACGTCCGCCTCCTGCCCGGACCGTACCTCGAAGCGATGGAGGTGAACGCCCGGTACCTGCTCAGCCTCGACCCCGAGCGGCTCCTCCATCCGTTCTACGTGGCTGCGGGCCTTCCAACTGAGAAAGAGCCGTACGGCGGATGGGAGAGGTTCACGATCGCCGGTCACAGCCTCGGCCACTATCTGACAGCCTGTTGCTGGCAGTACGCCTCCTCGGGAGACGACAGGTTTCGGGAGAGGATCGTGTCCATCCTCTCCGAGCTGCGGCGGTGCCAGGCCGCACGCTCCGACGGATACGTGGGCGGCGTCCCCGAGTCGGACCGTGTCTGGGGCGAGATCCGTCGCGGCGAGATTCGCAGCCAGGGATTCGACCTCAACGGAATCTGGGTGCCATGGTACAACCTCCACAAGCTCTTCCAGGGTCTGATCGACGCTGCGGAGCTGTGCGGCCAGCCGCTCGCCCTGGAGATCCTGACCGGCCTCGCCGACTGGGCCTGCGACGTGACCGCCGGCCTCGACGACGACCAGTGGCAGCGGATGCTCGCTTGCGAGCACGGAGGCATGAACGACGTGCTCGCCCACGCCTATGAGCTGACGGGCTGCGAGCGATGGCTGGCCCTCGCCCGGAAATTCGACCATAGGGCGGTGATGGACCCGTTGGAGCGAGACGAGGACGCTCTGCCCGGCTTGCACGGGAACACGCAGATACCCAAGATTCTTGGTGCCGCGAGGCTGTTCCGGATCACCGGCGAGGAGCGATATCGGAAGATCGCGGAGAACTTCTTCCGGCAGGCCGTCCTGGGGCACGCCTACGCCATCGGCGGGGTCACCTCGGGAGAGTACTTCGGACCGACGGGCCAGCTCTCGACCCGCCTCACGATGTCGACGGCGGAGACCTGCAAGACGTACAACCTCATTCGCTTGGCCCATGCGATCTCCGCCTGGCGGCCCGAGAGCTGGTTCGACGACTACGTGGAGCGGGCTCTTTGGAACCACATCCTGGGTTCGCAGGACCGTGAGACGGGGATGTTCTGCTACTTCGTGTCGCTGCACCCCGGCCACTTCAACACGTTCAGCACTCCCGAGGACTCGTTCTGGTGCTGCGTAGGGACCGGGATGGAGAACCACGCCCGATACGGCGAGAGCCTGTTCCGGCACGTCGGCGATCGGCTGCAGGTCTGCCAGTACATCCCGGCGGTCTTCGAATGGGAGGACGCGGGCCTCGTGCTGCGGCTGGAGTCGGAGTTTCCCGAGGCCGGCCGGGCGAGGCTGATCGTCGTCGAAGGCGGGCCCGTGCGCAGGACCGTGGAGCTGCGGTGCCCCGACTGGGTTCAGGGCTGCGTGGAGGCGCGCTGCGGGGACCAAAGGTGGCAAGCCGGCCCGGGCGGCTGGCTCGCGGTGGATCGGACTTGGACTTCGGGGGACGCGCTGGAGGTGGACCTACCGATGGGCCTGCGTTGGCTGGCTACGCCGGACGACCCCGATTGCGGCGCGGTCGCCTTCGGGCCTGTGGTTCTTGCGGGCGATCTGGGCTCGGAAGGAATCGAGCCGCCGGCGCCCTTCAGCTCCTTGCAGTCGAGCTATTTCGGGGTGCCTGTTCCGGCGGTGCCCGTGTTGGTGGCGAACGGCAGGCCGCTGGAGGACTGGATCGAGCGGTGCGGGCCGTGCGAGTTTCAGACGAAGGGCGTCGGACGGCCTCACGACGTGCGGTTGAGGCCGTTCTTCCAGATCGGTCGGAATCGGTACTCCGTCTACTGGCGGTTGCTGGACGAGGCGCGGTACGCCGAACGGATGGCGCAGATCGAGGAGGAGAGGCGGAGGGACGAGGCGCTCCGCGCCGCGACGCTCGACTTCTGCCAACTCGGTGAGATGCAGCCGGAGAGGGAGCACCAGGTGGAGGGAGACAAGACTGAGCCGATGGCCATGGCGGGCGAGAAGATGCGGGTCGCCTGGCATGGAGGCTGGTTCTCGCTCGCGCTGAGCAACGCCTCCCGCTCGCCGGCCATGCTGGCGGTTCGCTATTGGGGGGCAGATGGCCGCAACCGGGAGTTCGACGTGGAGATCGATGGGACGGTCGTGGCGACGGAGTCGTTCCAAGTCTCGGACCACAATCGCTTCCTCGAGCGCACGTACCGCCTTCCGGAGCACGCGCGTGGCGCCGAACGGCTCGGCGTCGTTTTCCGGGCCCGGGATGGCAAGATCGTCGGTCCGGTGTGCTGGTGCCGCCTGGTTCGGGAGGACTCGCTAGCCGCGCAACGAGACTAGGAGAATCCCGCAGAGGATCGTCGCCGCCCCGAGGTAGCGCAGCGCGCCGCCGGCTTCCCCGAGAAGCCGCGAGCCGACCAGCACGCTGAAGACCACGGCCAGCGAGCGCACGGGGGCGACCATCGACACCGGTTCGTACCGCATGACCCAGAGCACCGCCAGATAGGCGATCGTGCACGAGGCGGCCGCAGCCAGCACGCGCCCCAGTCTCGCACCGTCGGATGGCTTCGAGTCGTGCCGAAAGAGGAGGAACTGGAGGGTTCCGCCGACCACGTAGCAGAGGCTCAGGTAGAGCGAAGGGTCCGCGTTCTGGACGCCGACTTTGTCGAACACCATGTAGCCTGCGCTGAACAGGCCGGTCGCGATCGCCCATAGGATCGTCCGGAGGTCGAGCCGAACCCGGCTGTGGGGGGTCTCCGCGTATCCCACCGCCAGGATGCCGAGCGCGACGAGGCCCACTCCGGCCCACCCTGCGGGCCGGAGCCGTTCGCCGAGGACGCAGACGCCGACCAGCGCGGCCGCCGCCGGCGCAACACCCCGCGAGATGGGATACGCGATGGAGAGCGCGCCGGACCGATACGCCCTGCCTAGGCACGTGTAGTAGCCCAGGTAGCACAGGC
>DPBN01000145.1 GCA_003516955.1 Armatimonadota bacterium
CCACCCTCGCGGATGGCGAACTTGGAGCCCTGCTCCATGGCGATCGGGGCGATCAGCTCGATGGTCATGGCGACGTTGTCGCCGGGCATGCACATCTCGGCCTTCTCGCCGTTCTGGCCGCGCAGCTCCATGATCGTTCCGGTGACGTCCGTGGTGCGGAAGTAGAACTGCGGCCGGTAGCCCGCCACAAACGGCGTGTGGCGACCGCCCTCTTCCTTGGACAGCACGTACACCTCGGCGTCGAACTTGGTGTGCGGCTTGATCGAGCCGGGCTTGCAGATGACCATGCCTCGCTCGACCTCCTTGCGGTCGATGCCGCGCAGGAGCAGACCCACGTTGTCGCCGGCCTCGCAGTAGTCGAGCGTCTTGCGGAACATCTCGATGCCGGTGCAGACCGTCTTGCGGGTCTCGGGGTGCAGGCCGACGAGCTCGACCTCCTCCATGGCCTTCAGCTGGCCGCGCTCCACGCGCCCGGTCGCCACGGTGCCGCGGCCGGTGATGGTGAACACGTCCTCGACGGCCATCAGGAACGGCTTGTCCTTGTCGCGCTGCGGGGTCGGGATGTACTCGTCCACGGCGTCCATCAGCGCAACGATCGCCTTGACGTCCGGATCCTCGAAGTCGATGTTGTCGGCCTCGACCATCTGGCGCACGCGCTCCGCCGAGCCCTTGAGGACCGGGGTGTCGTCGCCGGGGAAGTCGTACTTGTTCAGCAGGTCGCGGACCTCCATCTCGACGATCTCGACCAGCTCGGGGTCGTCGACGAGGTCCGTCTTGTTGATGAACACGACGATGTAGGGCACGCCGACCTGGCGGGCGAGGAGGATGTGCTCGCGGGTCTGCGGCATGCAGCCGTCGGTCGCGGAGACGACGAGGATCGCGCCGTCCATCTGCGCCGCGCCGGTGATCATGTTCTTGATGAAGTCGGCGTGGCCCGGGCAGTCGACGTGGGCGTAGTGCCGCTTCTCCGTCTCGTACTCCGCGTGGTAGATGTTGATCGTGATGCCGCGCGCCTTCTCTTCGGGAGCGCTGTCGATCTCGTCGTACTTCTGGGCGCGGGCAAGGCCCTTCTTCGCCAGAACGCCGGTGATGGCGGCCGTCAGGGTCGTCTTCCCGTGGTCGACGTGCCCGATCGTGCCGATGTTGACGTGCGGTTTCTTCCGCTCGAACTTCTGTCTCGCCATGAGTTTTGGGAACCTCTTTGGTGTTGCATCTAGGGCGACCCGTCGCCCGAATTCCGGTTTCTCCCCGGCTGTTGTTCCGGGGATGGCCACAAGAAGGCACTATACCGCTTTCCCGGGGCCGCTTGCAAGGAGTCCGAAGCCTCCCCGGGTCGGTCCCGCCCCGCGAACCGGCCCGGATGCGTGGTACACTGCGACCCATCGGCAACGACGCCGGATCCCATCGCTTCCGCTCCGGTCCGACCACCCCCGCATTCCGGATCGTCGAGCCACGTCGTGCTGAGACAGTGGGTTGCTTCAACCCGAATGGTTCGGGCACGCCGATCGTGTCCACCCGCAAAGGATCTTCCTATGAGCATGACACCGAAAGACGCCGTTGAGTTCGTTCGCTCCAACGAGGCGGAGTTCGTCGACATCCGCTTCACCGACCTGTTCGGCATGTGGCACCACTTCACGATGCCCGCCCAGAACTTCACCGAGGACCTGTTCGAGGAGGGCCTCGGCTTCGACGGGTCCAGCCTGCGCGGCTTCCAGTCGATCAACGAGTCCGACATGCTGCTCGTGCCCGACCCGGACACGCTGTTCATGGACCCGTTCTACGACGCCCCGACCGCCTGCGTGGTGTGCAACATCGAGGACCCGATCACGCGCCAACCCTACAGCAAGGACCCGCGCTTCGTGGCCCTGAAGGCCGAGCAGTACCTCAAGTCCACCGGCATCGGCGACACCGCGTTCTTCGGCCCCGAGGCGGAGTTCTTCGTCTTCGACTCTCTGGTCTACGACCACACCCCGGCCGGGTCTTTCTACCGCATCGACAGCAAGGAGGCCAGCTGGAACAGCGGCAAGGAGGAGATCGGCGGCTTCGCGATCCGTCCCAAGGGCGGCTACTTCCCCGTGCCTCCGGTCGACAAGCTCCAGGACCTCCGAGGAGAGATGTTCAGCAACCTGATGGAGGTCGGGGTCGAGGTGGAAATCCACCACCACGAGGTCGCCAGCGCCGGCCAGTGCGAGATCGACATGAAGTTCGACTCCTGCCTGCGGATGGCGGACAAGGTGCAGAAGTACAAGTACGTCGTCAAGAGCACGGCGTTCCAGTACGGCATGGTGGCCACGTTCATGCCCAAGCCGCTGTTCGGCGACAACGGCAGCGGCATGCACGTGCACCTGTCCATTTGGAAGAACGGCGAGACGATCATGTACGATGAGGCCGGCTACGCGGGTCTGTCGGACCAGGCGCGCTACATGATCGGCGGCATCCTCAAGCACGCCCCGTCGTTGCTGGCGTTCTGCGCCCCGACCACCAACAGCTACCGCCGGCTCGTGCCCGGCTACGAGGCGCCGATCAACCTGATGTACTCGCAGCGGAACCGCTCGGCGTGCGTGCGCATCCCGATGTACAGCAAGTCGCCCAAGGCCAAGCGCATCGAGTTCCGCGCGCCGGACCCCACGGCCAACCCGTACCTCGCCTTCCCGGCGATCCTGATGGCCGCCCTGGACGGCATCCAGAACCGGATCGAGCCGCCGAAGCCGCTGGACAAGGACCTGTACGAGCTGCCGCCCGCCGAGCGGAAGGACATCCCGCAGACGCCGGGCTCGCTCCGGGCGACGCTCCAGGCCCTGCGCGACGACCACGACTACCTGCTGAAGGGCGACGTGTTCACGCAGGACCTGATCGACAGCTACATCGAGTACAAGCTCGCCAACGAGTGCGACGCGGTCGACCTTCGTCCGCACCCGTACGAGTTCTACCTGTACTCCGACATCTGACGGCCCTCGGTCGCTCGTCCGAGGCCCCCGGTCCCTCCTTGGACGGGGGCCTCTCCCTTTCCCGAACGGGACTTTTCGCAGAAAGCCCCGTTTCCTGGCAGGAAAGCGGGGGCTACCGGAGAAGAAGGGGATTGCGATGCAACCCGCAAGCCTCAACTTCGTGGTGCGCGAGCCGGGCGAGAGCGTCCGGCTCCGGTTGCACCTCCTCACCCCCATGCTGGGAGGCGGCCCCGAGCAGGGCAAGCCCGACCCCGAGCAACCGTTCCGCGCCAAATCGATCCGCGGCCAGTTGCGCTGGTGGTACCGCCGCGTGATCCAGGTCGCGGACGCCAAGGAGCTCTGGGAGCGCGAGGCCGCGCTCTTCGGCTCCGCCGGCCGCGACGCCGACGACACCACGCCGGGCAAGGTCCGGATCGCCGTCGACCAAGGCCCCCCGGGTGCCCGCAAAGCGGTGAACGCCTTGGAACAGCACCGCTACGCCTGGGGACTTTTCGCCAAGGAGGCCGCAACGAACGAGGTCGTGCTGAGCCATTCGGCTCTGGTCACAGTCTCTGGCCTCGATCCGGACGCTCTGGCGGCGCTGGCGGCTTGGCTCTACTTCGGAGGCATCGGCGCGCGCACCCGCAGGGGCTTCGGCTCCCTGCGCTGGGTCGAGGAGGCCGGCCACCTGCCGAGCTACGAGGAAACCGCCCGGAGGCTCGCCAAAGGTTGCGGCCTGCGCATCGCCGGCGGCAGCGGCGTCACCGTCCTGCGACACGGCCGCCTCCCCGTCGCCTCGGAGGCCGGCTGGAGCAAGGCCGCCATGGATGCTTGGAAGGAAGCGCTCGCTTGGTACGAGGCCTTTCGGAAGGGAAACCTCCAGCCGGGGCTGAGTCGGGCGCCGAGGGGGCCCGAGTCGCACTCCCGGTGGCCCGAGGCCAACTCGGTGCGTCTGAGGCAGCGCCAGAGGCAGACCCGCGAAGCCGAGGTGCAGGAGGCGGTCTTCCCGCGCGCTTCGCTCGGCCTGCCTATGGCGGTCCGGTCCGCACCGAAGTCCGTGCACTCCTTCAACAACGTCGAGCTGGAGGTCGAAGGAGGCGGGAGGTGGCCCTCCACGGTCATCACCAAGGCCGTTTTCCGAGGAGAGGCCGTGGAGCCGACGATCGCGGTTCTGCGGGGTGGCGGACCCAGGCCGGACGAGGTCGTCTCACGCGGCGGCCGCACCTTCCACGCCGATTCGCTCTCCGCCAAGGGCTTCCCCACGGAGTGGTTCGACGGCCGCAAGTTCCAGACGATCCCCGAAATCGAGGGCAACACGGCGCGGGACAAGTTGATCTCGTACCTGAAGTACGCGAAGCGACAGAACGCGAAAGCTTGGGAGGAAGTGAAGTGAGCCGATACCTGTTTCGCCTCTCCTACGGGCCCGTCCAGCCGTTCATCGCGGCCTCCCGAAGGACGCGGGATCTGCGCAACGGCTCCCTGCTGCTGCTGGAGATCGGCGCCTGGATGCTGAACGAGGCCAAGACCGCCGGCCGCGACATCCGCTGGATCTTCCCCCACGAACCGAGCGCCGCCGCGGCCAACGTCCTGCAGTTCGTCGCGGACACCGACGACCCCGCCGGCCTAGTCGCAGCGTGCCGAGAAGCGGCCGTAAGGGGGTTTCGGGAGCAGTACGAGCGGCAGAATCTCCCCTTGCCGGACCTCGCGACCCGGCAGTTCGACGCCTACCTGCAGTTCTTCGCGGCTTGGGAGCCGCTGGCCTCCGACGCCGACTACCCCGCCGCCAACCGGGCTGTGGGCGCGCGGCTCGCGGCCCGCAAGGCCCTGCGCGCCTTCCCCGCGGCGCCGTCGCACCAGGGCGAGAAGGCGAACGGCAGGATCCACTATCCGCCCAAGAGTCCGCTCCTGCCCTCGCTGGACTGCGTCCTGCCGTTGGAAGGCATCGAGGTGGCCGAGAGCGCCCAAGACCGTTACCTCGTCGATCCGTACGAGTTCCTCGACGGCATCTCGCTCCTCAAGCGCCGCACCAAATCGGACACCCCCTTCCCGTCGACCCTCACCGTCTGCGCCTACGGGGCGGTCAGCCAGCTGGGAGACGAGGACGCCATGGCTCGGTTCAAGGCGCTGGTCGCCGAGGCGCAGAGGAGCGACTGGGACGAAGACCCCGGCGAGCTGCTTTTCGGCAAGTCCGCCGACGAGGAGGACGCGGGCGAGCAAGCCAATGACCAGAGGAAACGAACCACCCACCCGGCTCCGCAGGACAAGAAGGACGAGATCGAAGCGATCCGCAGGCGGCTCCGCGATGCCGGCATCGGGCTCCGCGCCTACTACGCCGTGCTTCACGCCGACGGAGACGGCATGGGCCGGCGCCTCAGCCAGCTCCAGACGCCCGACGAGCACCGCGAGTTCAGCCGCACGCTCGCGGAGTGCTTCGCCGACCGGGTGCCCGAGATCGTGGGTCGGCACCACGGCGCGACGGTGTATGCCGGCGGCGACGACGTCTTGGCGCTCCTGCCCGCGGAGACGGCCATCGACTGCGCCGTGGAGCTGAACCGGCTCTTCCGCGAGGCGGTGCCCGGATGCACGCTCTCGGTCGGACTGGCGATCGTCCATGCCCACCACAGCCTGCAGCACGCCATCGGCCTCTCGCGCGAACTGGAGGCCCGGGCCAAGAGTCGCGAGGGCAAGAACGCGCTGGCCATCGGCGCCTATCCGCGCAACGGCGGCGAGACGGTCGTGTGCCTCGGCTTCGACGAGCAGGACGAGAGCCCGCTGAGCCTCTCGCACTTCCGCGAGCACCTCGCCAAGTGGAAGGAGGGCATCCCGCGATCGTTGCCCTACGACCTGAGGGACGAGGCCAGTCGGCTGCCGAGACACCCGTTGCCGTGGGTAGTGCCCGGAGCCTACCAGCGCATCGTCCAGCGCAAGAGGCTCCAGGGGGCCGCCAAGCTGCCGCCCGGCTGGGTGAAGGACCGCGACTCGCTCCAGCGGTACGCCGAGCACCTCGCCGTAGCCCACTTCCTGACCCGAGGAGGAAGCCGATGAATAAAGCCGTCTACTCGCTCTCCGGCCTCGAGACGCTCGT
>DPBN01000366.1 GCA_003516955.1 Armatimonadota bacterium
CGCGAGGCCGGGGCGGCCGCTCGGTGCACCTCGCCGGAGCTTCCACGGCGCTGGCGGTCGCCGCGTCCCTGGCGGTGTGGTTCGTGATCCAACGGGGCGGAACGGACGCCCGGCTGGAGGCGGAGCTCGTCGCCTGGCATCAGAGCGCCGTCGCGGCGACCGACCTCGCAGGACCCGGCCTATCGCCGATCGAGTGGCGAGCGACGCCGGTTGGAGGAGACTCCTGGCGCTCGGCCGAGGAGGATCTGGAGGCGCTGTGATGCGCTGGGTGCTGTCGTTGGTTTTGGTCGCGGCCTGCTCGCTCGCTGGCGCGCAGGGGGAGCCGGCCGATCCGCTCTTGCGCCGAGTGTTGGAGGCTGGGCGCAAGGCCCGCTATGCGGGGGAGCGCACCGTGGAGTACCGGCGGGGTCTGGATCGTCGGGTGCAGACCGAGCTGGTGTTCAAGGATGGCCCGCGCTACAGGATCGAATACCTGCCCGGATCGCCGCTGGCCGGCCAGGTCGTGGTCGAGGACGGTCGGCGCCGCTGGGTGGTTCGTCCCGGCGAAGCGGCGATCGAGGAGGGGCCCGCCCGGGGAGACGACTCTCTGGCGCGGCTCAGGCTGCTGCTGGCGGACCGTCGGCGCTTCACCACGACGGTTGGGGACGGCGAGCCGATCGCCGGGCTGCCCACCCGGCGAGTGGAGATTGCCGACGAGCGGGGCATCGTGGTTCAGCGGCTCTGGGTGCACCCGCCGACGGGGATCGTGCTGAGGCGGGAGTTGTTCGGTCCCGCAGGCGGCAAGCTCGGTTCGTTCGAGTTCAGGAGGATCGACCTGCAGCCTCGGTTTGGCTCGGACGACTTCGAAGCCCCCGGGAAACCGGAGGCCCGCCGGGGCCCGTTCTTGCGCCTGCGGGAGCTCGCGAGCGCCGAGGGCTTTCTGCCGGCCCATCTCCCGTCGGGCACCGGCTTCGTGTTGGACAGCGTCGAGGTGCGGCCGCTCTTGGGGCGGCGCGTCCTGATGCAGGTCTACCGCGGCGGTGGGAGGGTTGTGACCCTCTACCAGCTGCCGCCATTCGGGAGGTCGGGGCCCTTGCGGATCGCGAGGCAAGCTGGCCTGAACTCGTACGCGTGGCAGCGCGACGGGCGCTCGTTCGTGCTGGTCTCCGGAATGCCCGAGGAGCGGCTGCGGGAGCTCGCGGGTCGGCTCGTTGTGCGCTGAGCGTTCGGATATACTGCCTTTCGTGCCCTCCCGCGTATCCGTTCGGACGCGCTCTCCCCGTCGGCGCTCCAACCCGTGGAAGCGGCGGCTGAAGATCGCCCTCGCGCTCGTCGCGATGGTGCTCTGCGGCGCGATCGCGGTCCCGACCTTCCTGTTCATGCGGCTCTTGCCCGAGGCTGAGGAACAGCTGCGAAAGCTGGACAAGCTGATCGGGGAGGTTTCTCACGAGCCCTCCAAAGTACTGGCGGCCAACGGCCAGGTGTTGTTCCGCGTCGCCGCGGAGTACAGGGACCCGATCCGGCAGCTGGAGGACGTGCCGCTGATCGTGCGCCAGGCGATTCTGGCCGCGGAGGATCGCCGCTTCTACCAGCATCAGGGGGTGGACTTCAGGGCCGTCGCCCGCAGCCTCGTCACGAACGCTCGGGAAGACCGCATCGCACAGGGTGCGAGCACCATCACGATGCAGGTAGCCCGCCTCATCACGGGCCGTTATCAGAAGACTTGGGACCGCAAGCTTCGAGAGGCGGCCCTGGCCTACCAGCTCGACCGTTCACTGACCAAAGACCAGATCCTGCTCCTCTATCTGAACCTCGCGTACTTCGGTTCCGGCGCGTACGGGGTCAAGGCTGCGGCGCACGTGTACTTCAACAAGCGCCTTGAGGACCTCACCCTGGCCGAGGCCGCCATGCTGGCCCGGTGCGTCCGGCGGCCGAGCCGGGAGAACCCGTTCGACGACCTTCCCGCGGCGATTCGGAACCGGAACACGGTGCTGTCGGCGATGCGCGAGGAGGGGATGATCGACGAGGACCAGTACCGCGAGGCCATCCAGGAGAAGCCGAGGCTCCGGAGAAGGAACTTCGCCGGGGGTGCGCGGATTCTGGCGGCGCCGTACTTCGTGAACTACGTGGTCTCGCGCCTGCAGAGCGTCAAGCCGGACCTGGACCTGTCGAGCGGAGGGTACGTCGTCAGGACCACGCTTGACATGGGCTTGCAGGAGGTCGCCGAGCGCGAGGTTCGGCGCGTCGTGGAGGCCAACCGTCGCCGCAAGGTCACGACCGGCGCGTTTCTGCTGCTCGACTCCAGGGGCCGGATTCTGGCGATGGTCGGCGGCGTGGACTACGCCCGCAACCAGTACAACGTGATCACCCAGGGGAGGAGACAGCCGGGCTCCAGCTTCAAGCCGTTCGTCTACGCCGCCGCTCTGGACTCGGGGGCGGTCTCGCCGGAGGATCGAATCTCGAACGCACCGTACGTCTGGCGGGACCCGGTGACGGGCAAGGTGTGGTCGCCGGAAAACTCGGGTGGGAGCTACGGCGGCACTGTTTCGCTCCGCTCCGCTCTGGCGCGGTCGCTCAACGTGGTCGCGGTCCGGGTCATGGAGAAGACGGGGCCGGAGACGGTGGTGGAGTACGCCCATCGGGTGTTCGGCTTCACGTCGGAGCTCGACCCTGTGCTATCGCTCGCGCTAGGGTCGAGCGCGGTGTCGCCCATGGAGATGGCGAGGGGCTACTCGGTGTTCCAGCAAGGGGGCAAGCGGGTGGAGCCTTTCGGCATTGTGGAGGTCCGCGACCCCTCCGGGCAGGTTGTGTACGCGGAGCAGCCGTCCTTGCAGGAGTCGGGCCTGAAGCCGGACGTCGCGAAGGAGATCGATTCGTACCTCAGGGAGGTCGTGGAGCGCGGCACGGCGGCGGGGTACCGCGGTCAGATGCCGCCGGACTCGCGCGGAAAGACAGGGACCACGCAAGAGAACAGGGACGCTTGGTTCTGCGGCTACACCAAGCGGTACTTGGGCATCGGCTGGGTGGGCAACGAGGTGTACGATGAGGCCCAGAAGCGGTGGCGCTACCTGCCGATGGGCTCCCGCGTGTTCGGGGGCACGGTCACCGTCCAGATCTGGGCCAGAGTCGTGAGCGAGGCAGTGCGCCTGTACGGCGACGAGCCGCCGGCCCAAGACCAAGCTGCCTCGCCTCCGGTCGACATCGACCCGGGCGAGGTCCCGCCGCAGGACGACGCTCCGACGCCGACCGAAGAGGGCCGGCAGAATGACACCGTGGACGTGGTCGCGCCGGCCGATGCGCCGGCTGGATCGGATTCGGGCGCGCAGTCCGGTCCCCCGAACGGCGAGCCGGCGATCGGCCAATCGGCACCGCTGCTGGAGCCGGTGGTGAGCGGCGAGTCGGGGCCGCGGAGGCTTGCGGAGCAGGAGCGCCTCCGGTCGGGGGTCGACAGTCGACCGAAGGTCGCCCCGCCCAAGGTCGCCAAGCCCCAAGAGATGGTCAGCGTGGAGATCTGCGCCGACACCGGTCTTCGGGCAACGATCTACTGCCCCGAAACGATCGTGCGGCAGTTTCCCAAGGGCAAGGAGCCGAGGGGAAGGTGCAAGAGGCACGTCCCCAAGATCCCCTGAGCGATGTCGGTCATCCATGCCCCCCGCGAGCCGAACCTCGAGGCGCGCCACGTGGTCACGCTGGTGCTGATCCTGCTTGCGCTGGCGGTGCTGGCGGTGCGGCTGTGGGTTTTGCAGGTCGTGCGGCACGACGAGCTCGTCGAGAAGGCGGAGGCCGTGCGGCAGGCCGTCCTCACCAAGCCAGCGCCCCGCGGCCTCATCTACGACCGCAAGGGGAGGTTGCTGGCCGGGGTGCGTCCGGAGGTGGTCATCACCGTGGTTCCCGAACAGGCTCGGCGGAACCCCTGGATGGTGGACAAGCTGGCGCGGATGCTGGGAGTGAAGCCGGAGAAGATCCGCGAGCGCATCGAGCAGGGGGCTTGGCGCAGGTACCTTCCAACCCCGGTGCACGTCGGGGCCAGCGTCGAGGTGGCGACGCGGATCGCGGAGGCGGGGCCGTTCCTGCCGGGGGTCGGGGTGGAGACGCAGGCCATGCGCTACTATCCCGACAGCAAGGCCTTCTCCCACGTTCTGGGCTACGTGTGGACACCGGACCGCAACGACGTCGATCGGCTCAAGGAGATGGGGCTGAAGGCTCCCGACTACGTGGGCAAGCTCGGCATCGAGTACGTCTACGAGAAGGAGCTGATGGGCACCGAGGGCCGGGAGCGGGTTGAGGTCGACGTTCGGCGCCGCCCCGTCCGGGTGCTCGGCAGGGACAACCCGGTGCCGGGCTCACGCCTCACCCTCACGATCGACGCGAATCTGCAGCAGGAGGCTCTGCGGCTGCTGGGGAACCGGCGCGGAGCGGTCGTGATGATGGATCCTCGGAACGGCGAGGTCCTGTGCCTGGCCTCGAGCCCGACCTACGACGTCCGGCTGTTCGAGGGCGGCATCAGCAGGGAGGACTACCGCAGGCTGCAGGAGGATCCGAGAGCTCCGCTGCTGAACCGGGCGATTCGCGGCTTCTACTCTCCAGGCTCCACTTTCAAGCTCGTGACGTCGCTGGCGGCGTACCGCGCTGGAAGGTTTTCGACGTCCCGCACCACGGTCTGCCGCGGTTTCTTCCAGATCGGACGCCGCCGCCTGCGGTGCCTGGGTGTGCACGGCGCCATCTCGTTCGAGAACGCCATGGCCAAGTCGTGCAACACGTACTTCGCCAGCCTCGGAATGGACGCCGGCCCGGACAATCTCATCGCTTGCGCCCTCGAAGCGGGACTCGGCCAGAAGACCGGGATCGACCTCCGCGGCGAGGGTGCCGGAGTCGTGCCGACGAAGGAATGGATGGCGGAGCACCGCGATCCCCCGACCTGGTACGGGGGCGACACCGCGAACATGGCGATCGGGCAGGGGTTCCTCTCGCTCACGCCGATCCAGATGGCCCAGCTCGCCTCGCTGGTCGCCAACCGGGGCGTGGCCTACCGCCCGCACCTGGTGCGGCAGACCGCCGAGCCTGGAGCCGGCGGCACGCCGCAGCCGGTTCAGCCGGAGGCGACGCACCGGCTGGACGCCGATTCCAGCTTCTGGCGCGCCTTGATCTCCGCCCTGAACCGTGTGATCGAGGCTGGCGCCGCCAGGACCGCGCAGATTCCGGGCATCCGATGGTGCGGCAAGACCGGCAGCACCGAGCACCTTCGCGGCAAGAAGACGCACGGCTGGTTCATCGGCTTCGCGCCGATGGATGATCCGAAGGTCGCGATCGCGGTGCTGGTGGAGGAGTCGGGGCACGGAGGCGAGGTTGCCGCACCGATCGCGCGGGAGCTGGTCGCGGACTACCTGCTGGACAGACGGACGGCGGCCTCCTCGAACCTGCCGGCCTCGGACTCGGCGGCTTCGGCGTCGGCCGCACGGCCCAGCGCCCGGTAGGCCTGGGCCAGTCTTCTGGCCGCCTTCGCGGCCAGCTCCATCGTCTCGCGGGCGCGTTCAGCGGTCTCGCCGCCGAGCGTCGCCCCCTGCGCGGCGGCCTGCTCGACGCGAGGCACAGTGGTCTCGAGATAGCGGCGATAAAGGTCCAGCGCTGCTTCGAGCCAATCCACTGCCTTCCGGGGGTCGGTGGACCGCTCGGCCAGGAACAGCCTCGCCTCGCACGTCTCCACGGGCACGATCTCCGGCAACGCCCGGATTTGGAAGTACGGGGTCTGCTCGATCGCCACCATCTTCCTGGCCGACCTTTCGGCTGAGGCGAGATCGCCGGCCTCCCGCTGCAGCTTCAGGATCAGCGACCAGGTGGGCAGGTTGTTGGGGTCGTACCGGAGCGCCTCGCTCAGCGTGGCGACGGCGACGGCTTGGCGGCCGCTCGCGGCCTGTTCGCGAGCCA
>DPBN01000368.1 GCA_003516955.1 Armatimonadota bacterium
CGGGGCACGCGGTCGCCGGGCATCGTCTGGCGCAAGCCGATCGGCATGGCGACGGTGGCCGCGGTGGAGGCCGTTCGGGCCAGGTGGCGGGCCGACGGCGTCTCGGTGGCCCGCGGCGGAGTGCGGCACTACCCGTTGGGTTCGCTGGCCGGGGGCATCGTGGGCTATGTGCGCGAGGGCAAGGGCGATGCCGGCCTCGAGCAGGGCTTCGACGACGTCTTGGCGGGCCGCGACGGGTTTCAGTCGGGAATCATCGACAGGCGCGGGGAGTTCCTCACCAAAGGGGTCGGCGAGTACCGCGAACCGAAGAACGGCCAGCCGATCGTCCTGACGGTCGACTCGCAGCTGCAGCGCGCCGCGGCCTTGGCCGTCCGAAAGGCCGTCGAGGACAACGACGCCGACAGCGGCGTGGCGGTCGTCCTCGATCCGAAGACCGGCGACATCCTCGCGATGGCCAACTGGCCCAGCTGGTCGCCCGGGGAGCCGTACCCGACCGGCGCGGGCAAGCGGTCCTCGGCGCTGGTGAATCCGGCGGTGTCGAGCGTGTTCGAGCCGGGCTCAACCTTCAAGGTCCTCACGCTGGCGCTGGCCCTGGACTGCGAGGCCATCACGACCGGCACCACGGTCTACTGCGGCGGGTCCACGATGGTCGGGAGGAGGCGGATTTCCTGCGACCGGCATGGCGGCTCGAGCGCGCACGGCCTGGTCACGCCCGAGCTGGCGATCGCCAAGAGCTGCAACGTCTCGGCGGCGACGTGGGCTCTGCGGGTGGGCTATCCGCGCTACGTGGAGTTTCTGGAGAAGGTCGGCCTGCTCGAGGCTCCAGGGATCGGCTTCGCGAGGGAGGCCAAGGGGTACTTCCGTAAGGACGAGCCGGCCAAGCAGCTGCAGCTGGCGACCCTCGGCTTCGGCCAGTCGATCAGCGCGGTTCCGGTGAGCCTTGCCGCCGCGTTCGCGATGCTGGGGAACCACGGGGTTCTGGTTCGGCCGAGGATCGTGCGCCGAATCGGCGAGCGGGAGATGCCGGTGCGCACCGCCGGGCAGGTGGTCTCGCCCGCGGCGGCCGATGCCACCCTGCGGATCATGGAGTCGGTGTTCGAGAACCCGCACGGAACGGCCGCGAAGCTCCGGCTCCAGGGGTATCTGCTGGCCGGCAAGACGGGCACCGCCCAGAAGGTCGGCGCGAAGACCAAGGGGTACGTTTCGAACTTCGTGGGCTTCGTGCCGGCCCGCGATCCGCGGGCGCTGGTCCTCGTGATGGTCGACAACCCGAAGAAGGCCTACTACGGCGCCGCCGTCGCGGGGCCGGTGTTCATCGACATCGCCGAGGCCATCATCCAGCGCCTCGGCATCCCGCCGGACCGCTCGGTCGGGCCATCCGCAGCGCGACCGGCGCAGGAGGTACACCAACCAGCAGGATGATGCGCCTTTCCGATCTGATCGCCAAAGCAGGCGTTCTGCCAGACCGCCTCCTGGGGGATGCGCCGATCGCCGGCGTGGTTTCCGACTCCCGCAAGGCTACCGAAGGCTGTCTGTTCGTCTGCATGCCGAGCCCGAGCGGGGACACCCACCGGTTCCTCGCCGACGCGCAGGCGAACGGGGCCAAGGCGGCCCTCACGCACTCGGAAGCGGGCTGCGAGGCGGCCTGGGAGCTTGGCATGGCCGCCGCCCTCGTGCGGAACGAGGGCACCGCGTTCGCCGAAGCGGTTGCCCGCGTGTGCAAAGCGTTCTTCGGCGATCCATCCTCCCGGCTGAAGCTGGTCGGCGTCACCGGCACCAACGGCAAAACCACCACGGCCTGGGTACTGCGGGACGCGCTTGAGGCTCTCGGCGTTCCGACGGCCTACCTCGGAACGCTCGGATACAAGACCGGCGAGGGGAAGGTCACGTTGGAGAACACCACCCCCTTCGCCGTGGAGCTGAACCAGTGCCTCGCCGACGCCGTGGAGAGCGGCTTGGCCGGCTTAGTGATGGAGGTGAGCAGCCACGCCCTCGCCGAGCGCCGCGCCGACGGCTTGGAGTTCGACGCGGCAGTCTTCACCAACCTCACCCAGGACCACTTGGATTACCACGGCACCATGGAGGACTACGCCGCCGCGAAGTGGCGCCTGTTCTCCGACCTGCCCGACGCCGCCGCCAAGCCGTTCCGCGCCGCGCTGAACGCCGACGACCCCACCGGTCGGGAGTGGCTCGGCCGCATTCGCCACCCGGCCATCTCCTACGGCCTTCGGGGCGGCGATCTCCGCGGAACGCCGACCCGCGTGACGGTGGAGAGCATCGAGATGGAGCTGAGCTACGGCGGAGCATCGGTGCCGGTCAAGGTCGGCTTGGGCGGGAGCTTCAACGTGCAGAACACGCTGTCGGTGGCTGCGGCGCTGCTCGCGCTGGGATACACGCTGGAGGAGGCCGCCGGCGCCCTGCGCGCCGCGAAGCCGGTGCCCGGGCGCTTCGAGCCTGTGCGCAACGACCGCGGGATCGGGGTGATCGTCGACTACGCGCACACGCCCGACGCGCTGGAGAAGCTGCTGGACGCGGTGCGCGGGCTGCAGCCCAGGCGGGTGATCACTGTTTTCGGCTGTGGCGGCGACCGGGACCGGACCAAGCGCCCCAAGATGGCTCGCGTGGTCAGCGAGCGCTCCGACCTCTCGGTGGTCACGAGCGACAACCCGCGCACCGAGGATCCCGAGCGGATCCTGCAGGACGTGGTGCAGGGCCTGGCTCCGGGGGCGGAGGCGGTCACGATCGCCGATCGCCGGCAGGCGATCTTCGAGGCCGTGCGGCGGGCGCAGCCCGGCGACGTCGTCGTGATCGCCGGCAAGGGTCACGAGGACTACCAGATCATCGGTCGCACGAAGTTCCCGATGGACGACCGGAAGATCGCCCGCGAGGCTTTGGAGGCCCTGCCGTGAGGGCGATCTCGGCGCGCGAGTTGGGGGACATCGTCGGAGGGGTGCCGCGCTCCCTCGCTCCGGACGTCGTCGCGACGGGCTTCGCTTGGGACAGCCGGCAGGTGCGGCCCGGCGACGTGTTCCTCTGCATCCGGGGAGAGCGCGTCGACGGGCACGACTTCGCTGCAGACGCGCTCGCCGCCGGAGCCGCCTTTGCCCTGGCCGAGCGCGAGTTGGGCGTTCCCAGCCTGCTGGTTCCGAACGTCGTCGGCGCGGTGGCCCGCATCGGCATGGCGTTCCGCGACCGCTTCGAGGGGCGGGTCGTCGGGATCACGGGCAGCAACGGCAAGACCTCCACCAAAGAGTTCCTGGCTGCGGCGCTCGGCGTCGCCGGACCGGTTCTCAAGACCCCCGGCAACCGCAACACGGAGATCGCTTCGCCCCTGGTTTGGACCGAGGCCGAGCCTTCGATGACGCACGCCGTGGTCGAGATGGCCATGCGCGGGTTTGGGCAGATCCGCCATCTGGCTCTCATCGCGCGGCCTCACATCGGCGTCGTCACGAACATAGGGTGGTCGCACCTGGAGATGGTGGGCAGCCGCGAGGGCATCGCAAAGGCCAAGGGCGAGCTTCTGGAGGTGCTTCCTCCCGACGGCCTCGCGGTGCTGTGGCACGAGGACCCCTTCGCCCCGAGACTTATGGACCTGTCGCCGGCGCCGACGCGGACGTTCGGATTCGCGGAGGGAGCCGAGTGCCGGATTCTGGGTGTGGAGCCGGACGGATTGGAGGCGTGCCGCATCGAGGGCGTGTGCCACGGGGAGCGGTTCTCCGGCCGGGTGCCCGCGGCGGGACGGCACATGGCGCTGAATGCCGCGGCGGCGGTCTTGGCAGCGGCGTACGAGGGCGTGCGGCCCCAGCAAGCGATGGACGCGATCTCGGAGGTGAAGCTTCCGCCGATGCGCATGGAGGTCCGCTCCTGGCGCGGCGCCACGCTGCTGTTGGACGCGTACAACTCCAGCCCCACGAGTCTGGCCGCCGCCCTGGAGGTCTTGCTGAGCGCGCCGGGAGCCCAGCGGAGGCTGGCCGTCGTGGGGGAGATGCGCGAGCTGGGGGAGCACGAGGCCGCCGCGCACCGGGACGCCGTGGAGGATCTGCGTCGGCGCCGCCTGGACGGAGTGCTGCTCGTGGGCGAGGCGTTTCGGAGGCTGGAGGTCCGGCCCGGCCCGCAAGAGGGTTTCGAGGTCGCCCAAGGGCTGGAGGAGGTCCGTGAGTTCCTGCGACGCCTGCGCCCCGGCGACGTCTGTCTGATCAAGGGGAGCCGGGCTCTGGAGCTGGAGAAGGCTCTCCCGGACGAGGAGGCACAGGCATGAACGTGGTGCCCATGTGGCGCGACGCCGCGTCGGCGTTCTGCATCGCGTTGCTCGTGGCGGCGGTGCTGGCGGCGCCCGTGTTCCGTCTGCTGCTCGCGCTCAAGTCGCGGCAGGAGGTCAGCAAGTTCGCTCCCGAGGGTCACCAGAAGAAGCAGGGCACGCCCACGATGGGCGGTCTGATCGTGCTCGGCGGAGCGCTTGCGGCCCTGTTCGTGGAGCCTGGGACCGCGGTGCCGATCGGCCTGCTGCTCGGCTTCGCGCTGGTGGGCTTCCTGGACGACTTCGTGGTTCCCCGGGCTCTCAAGGGCAAGCGCGGGCTGGGCTGGGTGCCGAAGCTCGTGCTGGAGGTGGTGGCCGCCCTCGGCGCCTTTTCGGCGGGAGGGGCGTTGGCGCGGGATCCGGTCTGGGTGGGGCTGGCGGTGTTCGTCGTGCTGTTCTGCGCGAACGCCTACAACTTCGCGGATGGGCTGGATGCTTTGGCCGGCGGTCTGCTGCTCGCCCTCGCGCCCGGGTTCCTCCTGCTCGCGACGCTGTGGGCGAACCC
>DPBN01000357.1 GCA_003516955.1 Armatimonadota bacterium
GAACCCGCTGCCGAACAAATTGAAGCCCCCTTGGTGCGCGGCGTCGGGCTTCACGCCGATGCGCACCACGATCGGTTGCTGGGGCACCACCATCAGCTGGTCGATGGTGACGGGCGAGGCCTGGCTGCCGTCCACGGCGGAGCCGCTGGCGTCGGTCGAGAACACCTTGAGGGCGCCGTGCTGGGTCATGTGCTCGGGCCACCAGTCGGGGTTCAGCAGGCCGCGCACGCCGCCGAAGTCCGACGGGCACGTCCACGTGGCGACCTCGACGCCGTTGATCCAGACGGTGATGTCCGAGGGCCAGTCCAGGTTGTAGTCCGGCGCCTCGCTGCACACCTCCATCTGGAGCTCGAGGCGCTCGACGGTGCAGCCCGTGGGCAGGTCGTTCGGGAAGGTGTATTCGACGAAGCCGCTGCCCATCCAAAGGATCTGCGCCGAGGCCCGCTCGGGGTCGAAGAACGACAGCGGCTTGTCCAAGAAGCCGATGAACTTGGTCCGGCTGGCCAGCCCGCAGGTGCCCCCCGGCACGGCGAGCGTGTACAGCCCGATCGGCATCGACACGGTCTCGACGGGCCGGGAGCTTTGCTCGTCGTCCTCCAGCATCAGGTGGAGGTGCGAGACGGCCAGGCGGCACCGCTTCTGGAGCCCCTGCTGCCCGGGCAGGTACTCGCTCGCCACGAGGCCCGCGGCCTCCAGCGCCTGGACGTGGCGGGTGACCGTCGGCTGAGACATCCCCAGGCGGACCCCCAGCTCGGCGATGTTCAGGTCGGTATCGGCAAGCTCGCGCAGGATCTGGATGCGGACGTCGGAGGCCAGCGCCTTGAAGGTCTCCAGGGCGTCCGCGGATCCGAGCGACAGCGTCTTCAGCGTTCTCCTCGCCATGTTTCGCTATCAGCATACAACATCTTGTATGCATTTGCCAAGAGAAACGGCGGAGGACTTGAAAACAAGCGTAACCTGAACCCTCTGAGAGGGAGACTATGCGGCTAGGAAGCTACCGCATCGAACGGACCGCATGCCGTTGCGGCTCAGCGAAGGGCCCAGGCTCCGTCCGGCGCCCGGTAAGGGATGCCCACCAGCTGCCGCTGGCCCGCGTAGGGACCGTCCCCCGAAACCAGCCAGCTGGCGATCGGCTGAAGGTCCAGCTGAAGCCCCCCGAGCTGGCTGCCGTCCTCGTCGAGCTCGGGGCGCGTGCGCACCGGTTTCGCGTGCCCGTCGGCCCAGACGACGTGCGCGAGCTCGCCGTGCCGGGGCTGGACCGGCAGGTCGTAGGTGGTGTAGCCGGCCGTGCCGCCCTGCAGGGCGATCGTGGAATCGGCGAAGGCGGCCGTGTCCGCCGGGAACTCCACCTCGGAGCCCCGCCGCACGGGCCGGCCCGTCTGGCCAGTGTACGGGTTGACCAGGAAGTTGGGGTCGCCCACGTCGATCAGCCTCAGGTTCGGCTGGTAGCTCATCCGGCGCACGTCGGGCGAGGATGGGCAGGGCGCGGGAAAGCGCATGACCTGCGTGCCGGCCACGTAGTCCAGCACCCGCTGGTCGGTGGGGCAGACCAGAATCAGGGCGCTCTTCTGGTAGGGCTGCATCGACTGGAACGAGGTCTGGATGCAGGGCTGCCCACCGCTCTGCGACCAGAAGAACGCGACCGGGAACGTGTCGTCGTGGTCGGCGATGTACAGCTGCAGCGACGTGCCGACCTGGCGAAGCTGGGAGAGGCACTGCGCGGACTTCGCCGCGGCCTTCGCCTGCGAGAACACCGGGAACAGGATGGCGGCGAGGACCGCGAGGATCGCGACCACCACCAACAACTCAACCAGCGTGAAGCCTCTTCTCATCGTCCCGCCACCCGGGACCAAACGAACGGACCCGCGAAGCAACGATACCCCCGCGGGTCCGCAACCGGCCCTGCCCGGGCCTACTTGATCGCCGACGCGGCCTTCTGAGCGGAGCTGGTGTCGACCTTGACGCTCGGCCCCATCGTGCTGCTCAGGGCGATCGAAACAAGGTACTTGCCCTTGGCCGTCGCGGGCTTGGCCTTCAGGAGCGCCGACAGGGCCGCCAGGAAGTTCTCCAGCAGCTGCTCCTCGGTGAAGTTCACCTTGCCGATGCCGAGGTGCACGATGCCGCCCTTCTCCGCGCGGTACTCGACGCGGGTCGCGCCCTTGATCTCGCGCACGGCCTGTCCGATGTTGTTCGTGACGGTGCCGTTGCGCTTGTTGGGCGTGCGCGGACCGAGCATGCGACCGATCTTGCCGATCTGCGGGGCCATCTCCTCTGTGGCGAGGATCACGTCGAAGTCGCGCCAGCCGCCCTGGATCTGGGCGATCAGGTCCTCCGCGCCCACGACGTCCGCCCCGGCGGCCTCGGCCTCGGCGGCCAGCTCTCCCTTGGCCAGCACGGCGACCTTCTTGGTCTTGCCGGTGCCATGCGGGAGGTTGGTGATGCCGCGCACGTTCTGGTCGCTCTTGCGCGGGTCGATGCCGAGCCGGACCGCGAGGTCCACGCTCTCCACGAACTTCGCGTTGGCGGTGTTCTTGACGATGCGGATCGCCTCTTCCGGCTCGTACAGGCGGTCCTCGACGTTCTTGGCCAGCGCCTGGTAGCGCGGCGAGTGCCGGAACTTCTTGGTCTGTTTCCTCAAGGCTTGTCTCCTGTGGTGCAGGCGGCCCGGACGGGCCTCCCACGAGATCGCGGTTCGCTAGGATACCCGAACCGGGACGCTCACCGCCGGTCTTGGTCGTCGTCCAGGCTGTTCTCGAAGAGCCTGCGCAGGCGCTCGCGCTCGCGGCGCTCCCTCTCCCGGCGCTCGACCTCCTCGCGGTACCGCGGATCGTCGGGGAAGCCGCGCCAGGTGCGCGGGACCGGGCGGGAGGACCCCAGCGAGCCCAGCCTGCCCGCGGCGTAGGCCCACGCGAGGATCAGCGGGGTGCAGGCGAAGAGCGCCATCGCCGGATTCGACGAGCCGAAGAACACGAGGATCGCGCTGAGCCAAGCGAGCCAGCGGCCGGTCATCGGCAGCACGAACAGGAACGTGACCGGCTGGTTGGGATACAGCGTGCCCCAGGCGACGGTGAGCGCGGCCAGAGGCATGAACGCCCCGGCGAGCGTCGCGCCGATGCTCGTCAGGAAGCCGCCGATCAGGAACGCGAGCGCCCCGAGGGCCGACATCGCGAAGAAGAAGCCCAGGAAGCGGCTCCGCCCCCAGGTGCGCTCCAGCTGGCCGCCGATGCCGTACAGCCACAGACAGGCGAACAGCACTCCGATGAGGTCGCCCCGGCCGAAGGCGAACGGGTAGGTCAGGAACGTCCACGGCCGAGCCAGCGCATGGTCGGTGGAGAAGACGAGCCGGCCGGTGATGCCAAAACCGAAGAACGAGGCCACGAAGCCAGCGGCCATCGCCACGATCAGGCCCGCCGTGCCCTCGCCGTTGCGACGCAGATTCCACCAAAGGTCGTTCGCCATCGCCGACCCATTATGGGACTCCCGCACCGATTTCGTCAGGCCCG
Source organism: Armatimonadota bacterium (assembly GCA_003516955.1). GTDB lineage: Bacteria > Armatimonadota > Fimbriimonadia > Fimbriimonadales > Fimbriimonadaceae > UBA8783. The sequence continues at coordinate 3,504 of DPBN01000357.1, forward strand.
GCCGGATTGCGGTTGGCCCGCCGCGCGGATCCGTCGTACCATGGAGTCGTACCTTGTTTTCTTGCGTTCGGAAGGAGGAGTCGGTTTTGTCACGTCCGCTGCGTTCCGTCTTGTTCGCGACGCTCGGTCTGATGGTCTCCGGGGCTTGGGCCTCGGGCGATCTGCGACCGTACCGAGCCTCCCAGGTTCTCGAGCTGCTTCGTCTCGCCAAGAGGAGCGGGCTGAGCGCGGCGACCCTGCCTCCGGGGAAGCTGCTGCTCGATCAGCCGATCCTTCTCGGCCCCGAGTTCAGCGGCATGGCTCTGCACGCGGCACCCGAGGGCACTTGGCTCGTCGGCGCGTCTCTCGTAGAGGGCTGGGAGCCCGCCGACGACGGTCGCCTGCCCGCCGTCGCGCGGGGCCAAGTGTGGAGGGCGCCGATCCCCCTCGGCGCGAGCCGGGCGGAGCTGGTCGTCGGCCTTCAGACGCAGCCCGCTACGGCGTACCCGCAGCGCGGATACTTCGCCATCGGCGGCTCGCCCTCGGCCGGGGTGGTTTCCTTCTCCGATCCCGCGCCTGGAACGTGGTCGCCCGCGGCGTGGCAGGGCGGCAACGCTCTGATCGTCGAGGGCTGGAGTCCGGGGTACGCGTCGTTCCGCTCTCGCGTGGCGGACCTCCAGCCGGGGCGGGCCACGCTCGCGCAGACCCCCTGGTACCCGCTGCTGGCTGGCCACCGGTTCCGCTTCCGCAACGCCCTCGAGTTCCTCGACGAGCCGGGAGAGGCCGTCGTGGAGCCCGGCGCCGGTTGGGTCTACTGGTGGCCCACCGAGCTGTGGGATACGGAGGAGACGCTTCTAACCTCGGTCGAGGGCTTGGTGCGGCTGAACGGAGCGAACGGCTTCCGGTTCGAGCGGATCGGATTCGGGCCGTGCCTGGGCGACGCCGTGCAGGTCGGTTCGGCCACCGGAGTGACGTTCCGCCGCTGCCGGTTCGTCGGCGCGGAGGGCCGAGGGCTGGTCTGCACCGACGATCTAGCGCGGGAGCTGACCGTCGAGGGCTGCGACTTCGTGGACCTCGGGCGCGACGGGCTGGTGCTGCGGGGCGGCGACCGGTTCGGCTTGGTGGCTTCGGGCAGCGCCGTGCGCGACTGCCTGTTCCGGCGGTGCGGTCGTCTCGAGGGCATCTCCAGCGGGCTGCGCCTGTCGGGCGTGGGGCACACGGTCGAGCGGTGCCTGTTCATGGACCTGCCTGCGGCCGCGATCCGAGCCTACAACAGCGGCTCGGCCAGTCTGCCGCAGCAGTCTGGTCTCAACGATTCGACCATCCGGGAGTGCCTGTTCGAGCGCGTTTCCCTCGAGGCGGTGGACGGCGGCGCGATCGTGGCAAGCCGGGACTGGTCCTCGCAGGGCAACGCCATTGTGGGCTGCTTGTTCCGCGGCATCCGTCCAGGGTGGTCTTCGCCGCTGGCTCCCCCGGTTTCCGGGATCATGCTCGACGACCGGATGGCGGGGTGGCGGATCGAATCGTGCCACTTCGTGGACTGCCAGACCGGGGTGCACCTCGTCGGCGGGTGGGGGACGATCGTCCGAAGGTGCCAGTTCGTCGGGACGGACCTGGCGGTGCGCTTCTACGCCGGCTCGCGGCTGACGCAGTGGGGCCTGCGGGTGCCGTGGTTCGACAAGCTGGCGGCGTTCCGCGTGACCCTGGCACCGTGGTCCCAGCGGTACCCCGCCCTGGCGAACCTGGTCTCGCGCAACACGTCGCTACCGAGCTTCGGGTTCGCGACCGGCTGCGAGGTCTCCTCGTGCCAGCGGTCTGCGTCGGGCTGGCAGCAACCGATCCGCGTCGCCACGGGCCTGCCGGAGTATCCCTGGGTGACGGTGACGATGTTCGGCAACGGCACGACGGTCGGTCCGATTCCCGACATCAGGCGCCGAATGGAGCCGTGACGGCCGACCGGCGAGAGCGGCCGCCAGGCCACGCTCGCCATGGCCGCAGTTCCCTGGGCGCAACCTAGCGGCCCGCCGAGAGGGGTGCGGCCTTCCCGGGCGCGTGGTGGATCGAGGGCCTGGATGGACTCCGCTCGCGTCGGTCCGTGGCCAAGCCCTCAGGGGACGGCTGGCACCGCGAGGGCGCCCTCGAGGCTATCCCGCACGATCTCGGCGCAGCGCCGCCACCCTCCGCTGCGCTCGTAGACGGCCAACGCCCTGCGTCGGGCGTGCTCCCCCTCGCGCCACAGCTCGAGGCAGGCTTGGGCGATCGCTTCGGGATCGGGCGGAACGATGCGCCCGCCCTCGGGAGCGCAGACGGCCTCGGGAACGCCGCAGACCGGGGTGGCCACGACCGGCGTGCCGACCCGCAGCGCCTCGTAGATCACGTGCGGGGAGGCGTCGAACCTTGCGGGCAGCAGCAGGGCCGCGGCGTCGCGGATCAGAGCCTGAACCTCGCCCGGCGGCAAGCCGGAGCGCACCCCGCGGAACCCGGGCCCGTCCGGCACGTCCAGATCGCCAGGAACGCCCACACCGACCACCTGCGCCCCGGGCAGCCGCTCGGAGAGCAGTCGGGCGGCCTCCGCCACGCGGTCCATGCCCTTGCGGCGCCAGTCGCTCCCGACCGCGGCGAAGAGGGGCCTGCGCGCAGCGTCGATGGGAGGGGCGGGTTCGCCCAGAGGCCCCCAGCCGATCCGCACGACCCGCTCGGGAGCGAGGCCGTGGACCGCGAGCACCTTTCGCCGCGCCCACTCGCTGAGCGTGAACACCCGAACGGCACCCCGGAAGGCCCGCCTCTGCAGACCCAGATAAAAGCGGGACCAGCGCCGAGGCCTCCACTCCTCGGGATACGTCGGGTCGTCCGGGTCATAGGGGCCGTCGGTGACGAGCGCATAGGGCGCACCCTTCGGCACGGCCGTCGCCCCCCAGTGGAGGATCGCCGAGGGTGGATGGGGCAACCCTTCGACCAGCCTTCGGCCCCGCGCGCCGGCGCTGAGCAGGAACGGCGGCG
>DPBN01000232.1 GCA_003516955.1 Armatimonadota bacterium
CAGGTTCTCCAGGATCTCCCGTCCGTAGCGCTTCGTCTCCACGCGCGGATCGAGGATCGCGATCACCCCGCGGTCGTCCGAACGGCGGATCAGACGGCCCGCGCCCTGCCGGACCAGCATCTTGGCCAGCGCCAGGCTGTGCTCGCGGAACGGGTCCAAGCCGCGCGCGGCCAGCCAGGCGCTTCGGGCCACCTGGGCCGGGTCCACGGGAACCTCGAACGGGATGCGCACCAGCACCACGCAGCTCAGCGTCTCGCCCGGCGCGTCGAAGCCGGTCCAGAACGACCTCAGGGCGAACAGCGACGCCGGGACGTTCCTGCGGAACCGCTCGCCGACGTTCGACGCTGAGGACCGCCCCTGGATGTACACCGGCAGCTCTGGCGACACGTCCAGCAGCTCGTAGACCGCCTCCATCTCGCGCCGGGAGTGGAACAGCGCCAGGGTGCGCCCGCCCACCGCCGTCAGGATGCCGCCCAGCTCACGGGCCACAGCCTCGTGGTAGGCCCGCTCCGAGCCCTCGCGGCGAGCCACGGACGGATCGGGGATCGTGCCCCTCGGCGGAAGGTACAGCGCGGCCTGCGCCCCGAAGTCGAAGGGCGACGGCAGAATCTCGCGGAACTCGGGGCGGAAGCCCGTCTGGCCCTCGAAGAAGTCGAAGCCGCCGTCGAGCGCGAGGGTGGCCGACATGCAGGCGGCGGGCACGCGGCTCCAGAGCATGGCCCGGAGGGGATCGGTCAGATCGATGACGTCCGAGCGGACCGCTCCGGCCGACTCCTCGGACGCCACGTAGGACACGGCGACGCCCTGCGGCTCGAACAGCGAGCGGCAGCCCTCGGCCGTTTCGCGCAGGACCATCTGGTAGGGCCCGAGCATCTCCCGAGCCTCGCCCACGACGTCCGGCTCGGCCTCGCCGCCGTGCGCCCAGCGACGCAGCAGCCCGCCCGTCTCCTGCACGAACGCCTCGATCGCGGACGCGGCGTCCTCGGCGATCGCCTCCGCCTCCTCGCGCAGGGTCGGAGAGTAGGCCCTCTTCACCGTCGGGTCCAGCAGCACCTCCTCCGGTTTGGCGGCCAGGATGCCGGAGCGGCCGGCCAAGCCGTGCAGCCGCGCGCCGATCTGCGCCAGGACCGCCCGGAACCGCTCGCCCGCCACCTCCAGCGAAGGCAGGCCGCCGGACTGCATCGCCGCGATCGCCAGCGCCTCCTCGACGCCCTGCGAGGCCCGCTCAAGCAGCTCCAGCCGGCCGGACGAGAGTTCGAACTCGAGGGCGGAGGCCGCTGCCTGGGGGAAGTCGTGCGCCTCGTCGATCACCACGAAGTCCACCTTGCCTAGGAGCGACTCCGAGTCGTCCGAGTACATCGCCAGCAAGGCGTCCATCATCAGCACGCTGTGGTTGGTGACCACGACCTTGGCGGTCTCGGCCGCCCGCCGGGCGTTGTAGAACCAGCAGCCCTGGAAGTCCGGGCACCGCTTCGCCGGGCACGCGGGCGGCACCCCCACGTTCCGCCACAGCTCGGAAAGCTCGCGGGGCTTGCGCAGGCCGCTGCTGCGGAACTCGCTCTCGGTGCCGAGCTCGGTGCGGCGGGCGAACTCCTCCGCCAGCTTGGGGTCCGCGACCCGCAGCGCGTTGCGGCACACGTAGCGCTGGCGGCCGATCAGGAAGGCCGTCGGGACGGCGAACTCGTCCAGCAGGGAGCGCGCGAGCGGAAGGTCTGCCCGCCAGTACTGCTCCGCCAGCACGTTGGTGTAGGTGGCGACGACTGTGCGCTTGCCCTCGGCGGCGGCGTGCGCCAGGGCGGGGATCAGGGCCGCCAGCGACTTGCCGAGGCCGGTGGGCGCCTCGAACGCGCCCGAGCTGCCGGTCTCGATGCAGTCGGAGAGCAGCAGCGCGAGCTGGACCTGGTCGGGGCGCTCCACGAACCCGGGCCGGTCCCTCAGGGTCTGGAACGCCCGACCGATCAGCCTTCGCGCCTCGGATTCCACGCCCGAGTATGGTCCAGCCGGTCTACTCCACGCGGATCGTACGGACCGCCTCGCGCGTTCGGCCCCACAGGTCCGTCTCGCGGACGCGCAGAGCGTGCACTCCAGGCTCCAAGCGCTCGGTGAGCACGGTCGACCAAAGGTGCGTGCAGCGCGAGGGACCCGGCAGGGGCAGGAACGGGAGTTTGACCTGGGCCTTGTCCCGCTCCGCCAGCTGGACGTACCAGGGATCGGGCCTCTCCACCCGCCGCATAGCGCGCCACGGCCCGCCGGACACGCTGATCTCGACCGTCGACAGCTCGCTGCCGCCGAACACGTTGGCCAGCACCTCGGTGCCGCGCACCTCCGCTGCGGCCAGAGCGTCGGGCGCGAGGATCCGCATCGCCTCTTCGCCGACCGGCCCGACGGCGACGTACTCCCAGCTCCACCGGTTGCCGTCCACCACCAGGACGCCGTATCCGTTCGGCGTTCCGTCGGACATCGTGGCGTGGGGCACCCCGCGCTCGTCCGGCAGGCCGCCCCACCAAGACCCGCAGGCGGTCCCGTGCACGATGTGGTGGTGCCTACCCTCGCCGAGCCAACCCTCCTCCCGGCCGAAGAACCGGTGCTCCATGGTGTGCGTGTGCGCGCTGAACGAGACCGTGCTGCGGAACGGCGAGAGCAGGCGGAGCACCTCGGCGCGCTCCCGCAACTCGTCCAGCGGGATGTGCATCGCCACCACCACCAGGCGGTCCTTCGGCACAAGCCTCAGGTCGTTCTCCAGCCACTTCAGCTGCCGCGGCCCGAGGGCGGCGCGATAGTAGCCCCGAGCCCTCTCGGGGTTCTCCTTCCTGGCGTTCTCCACGCCGATCCACTCGACGTCGTCCAAAACGACGAAGTGCGCCCCGCCGACGTCGAACGAATAGTACGGCGGGCCGAACACCCGCTCGAAGTGCTCGTCGGAGTGCACGTCGTCCGGAGCGTCGTAGTTCTCGTCGTGGTTGCCGATCACGTAGCGCCACGGGATTCCGAGCGTGCCGAGGGTCTGGACCAGGGGCTCGGTCACTTCGAGGTTGTCAAACACGATGTCGCCCAGCACGATGCCGAAGGCGAACCTGCCCGCCTGGCGCGACAACGGCGCGACGAAGTCCCTGGCCAGGTAGTCCACCTCGCGCAGGTTCCTCGTCTGCGTGTCGCCGAGCACGAGCGCTTCGAACGACCGCGGCTCGCGCTGCCGGCGCAGCGGGAAGTCGATGCTCTCGGGGAGCGGGCCGGTCGGGGCAACCCCGGCGAACCGCAGCTGCGGCGACC
>DPBN01000108.1 GCA_003516955.1 Armatimonadota bacterium
CGGGCATGGCAGGGTCTCCCTATCCCGCGGCGAGGACGCGCCACACGGCGTCGAAACCGACCTCCACCGCGTTCCGAATGGCCACCGTGAACGCCGGCAGGGCCACGCTCAGCGCCACCATCCCGGCGAGAATCTTGGCCGGAAGGCCGACCAGGAAGATCGGCATCTGGGGCACGGCCTTGTTCACCACGCCGAACGCCGTGTCGACCAGGATGCTCACTCCCAGCACCGGGGCGGCGATCTGCAGGGCGATCAGCGCCAGATGAGCCAGGAGCGCCACGCCGCCCGTCTGAAGGGCCTCCATGTGGTGCCATCCCCAGGACGGCGCGACCTGAAAGCTCCTGGCCAGGGCGGCCAGCATCAGGTGGTGGCCGTTGGCGCACAGGAACACGACGGTCGCCAGCAGGTGCTTGTACTCGGCGAGCAGGGTGTTGCTGGTGCCCGTGGCGGGGTTCATGATGTGCCCCATGCTGAGGCCCATCTGAAGGTCCATCACGCTGCCCGCCATCTGCGCGGCGGACAGGCACATCGACACCATGGCGCCGATCACCAGCCCGATCACCGCCTCGTTCGCGATGGCGAGCACCGCCCGGGTCAGGTCCGGCGGCACCTCGCCGGCTTGAGGCCGCAGGGCCACGGCCAGCGTCCCGGCGATCGCCGCCGAGAGGAACACGCGCACGCGGACCGGCAACCCCGATCCTCCGAACACCGGCGCGGCGGCCAGCATCGCCGAGCAGCGAACGAACACCAGGAAGAACGCGAACAGGAACGGCCCGTCCAGCCTCATCCGCCGACCCTCGCCGCCTGCTCGAAGCACAGGTGCACGAAGCCGACCAGCGTGGACAGCATCCAGCCGCCCATCAGCGACACGACGATCGCCATGCCGATCAGCTTCGGCACGAACGTCAGCGTCATCTCCTGCACCTGGGTGACCGCCTGGAACACGCTGATCAGCAGCCCCAGGAACAGCGCGACGGCGAGAATGGGCAGGGAGACCAGGAGAGCGACCTCCATCCCCCTGCGGCAAAGGTCCATCACCAGCGTCGGATCCATCTCAGCGGTACCCCGACAGGATCGCGGCCACCAGGGTGCTCCACCCGTCGGCGAGCACGAAGACGAGCAGTTTGGCCGGAAGCGACACGACGGTCGGCGGGAGCATCATCATGCCCATGCTCATCAGCGCGCTGGCCACGATCAGGTCGATGATCAGGAACGGAACGAAGATGTAGAAGCCCACCAGGAACGCGGTCTTGAGCTCGCTGATCACGAAGGCCGGGATGAGGGTGGTGAGCGGAACGTTGTCGCGAGTCGGGTTCTTCTGCCCGCTCAAGTTCACGAACAGGATGAGGTCCTTCTCGTAGGTGTTCTTCAGCATGAACGTCCGGACCGGCCGCTCGGCTCGCGCGACGGCCTGATCGAGCGGGATCTGCTTGGCCAGATAGGGCTGCAGGGCGTCCTGCTGGATCTGCCGATAGGTGGGTCCCATCACGAAGAACGTGAGGAACAGGCTGAGGCCGACCAGCACCTGGTTGGGCGGGATCGACGGAGTGCCGAGCGCGGTCCGCACGAAGCTGAAGATGATCACGATGCGGGTGAACGCCGTCGTGAGGATGAGGATGGCCGGGGCCAGGCTGAGGACGGTGAGCAGCGCGAGGATCTGCAGCGAGACGGCGACCTCGTCGCCCTGAGCCTGCTCGACGCCGATGCTGATCTTGGGGAGGCCCGTCGTCTGCGCCGCGGCCGCGCCGGCCAGGGCCGCGAAGCCCGCCAGGGCGATCCAACGCAGGTGCGGCGAGCGCGTCCCGCTCATCCCGCCAGCCTCTCCAACCTCTCGAGCACCTCGGCCAGCCTCTCGGGCTCGGGTTCGAGGGGCTCGGTCTCGATCGCCGCCTGGGCGGGGGCCTCCGGCTTGGCGGGCTCGGCCTCCTCCACCATCTCGTAGAACGTCTTCGGCTGCGGGGGAGCCTCCGTGAGGTCGGCGATCAGGTTGGCCCCCTGGGGCCCCGAGGCCACGAGCAGCGTCCGGCCCCGAACGGTCACGACGTGCAGCGTGCTGGTGCCGCAGGCCGCGGTCTCCTGCACCCGGATCGGGCTGTCGACGGGCGTGACCATTCGTTTCCCAAACGTTCGGATCCCCCACGGTAGGGCGTACTTGACCACGAGGATCACGATCGCCAGCGCGACCGCCATCTGCAGAACCGGCATCACCCCGACCGCAGGGGACGACGCCGGAGCGGCGGTCGGTTCGGCCTTCGTGCCGAGGAAGGTCTCCTGGCAGAGGGCCGCGCCCGCCAGCGCCCAGACGCAGACCGCGAACGCTCGGCGCATCACGCCACCTCGCCGAGCTTGGTCAGCCGCTCCTGGGGGGTGAGGATCTCGGTGATTCGGACGCCGAAGTTGTCCTCGATGACCACGACCTCGCCCCGCGCGACGAGGCGGCCGTTGACCAGCACGTCCACCGGCTCGCCCGCGGCCTTGTCGATTTCGATGATCGAGCCGGTGCCCAGTTCCACGACGTCCTTGACGAGCATCTTGACGCGGCCGAGTTCCACGCTGATCTCCAGAGGGATGTCCAGCAGCAGCTCCAGGCTCCCGGGGTCCGAGGCCTTCGGCGCGGGGAAGCCCGGCTGGGCGGCGGGCATCGAAGCCTGCAGGTTGCCGA
>DPBN01000372.1 GCA_003516955.1 Armatimonadota bacterium
CGGCGCATCGATGGCGCCGGCCCCGCCGCCGGTTCACCTGCGCAGCCAGCGCACGCTGCGCGCCGCCCGCTCGACCATCGAGACGAATCGGGCCGAGTCGGCCGTCTTCTCCACCAACTCCGCGACCTCCAAGCCCTCCAGAGACTGCGGCGAGACGCTGTAGGCGTCGCCCGTCTGAATCACCGCCGGGGTGGCGAAGCCCTCTCTGCGGATCCGCGCCAGCACGTCCCGCCCGTCCTCGCCCACCAGCCGGATGTCGACCAACAGGAGGTCGATGGGCTCGGAACGCAGCACGCTTAGCGCCTCCTCCGAACCCGTCGCGCTCACGAGCCGATGCCCAGCGCGCTCCAGGAAGCGGCGCGCCAGCGGCACATACAGGTCGTCGTCGTCCACCATGAGGACCGTCAGGGGCCTGCGACCCGCCTGAAGAGCCTCCCGCACCTTGTTCGCCAGCTCCGTGATCGTGAACGGCTTGGGCAGAAACCGGAGCTCCATAGCCTCCTTGGTGAGCGGCTCCTGCGCCGTGTAGCCGGACATCAGCAGCACGGGAAGCCCCGGGTAGTCTCGGCCGATCCTCTCGGCCAGTTCGGCGCCGGAGAGGCCGGGCATCACGAGATCCGTCAGAACGAGGTCCGGTGGATCGGACCGGAGGCGCGCCAGGGCCTCCTCCGCGTTGGCCGCGGCTTCCACCGCGTAGCCCAGCGACCCGAGCGCCGAGCGAAGGAACGTGCGCATCGACTCCTCATCCTCGACCACCAGCACCCGCTCCCCCGAACCGGGCGCCCTCGACGGCTCGGCGGCCTGCTCCGTCGGAGCTTCCATCGCGACCTGAGGCAGGAGAATCTCGAAGCACGTTCCCCGTCCCAGCTCCGAACGCACGCGGATGGAGCCGCCGTGCTGGTGGACCATGCCGTAGACGGTCGCCAGCCCGAGACCGGTGCCCTCGCCCGGCGGCTTGGTTGTGAAGAACGGCTCGAAGATGTGCTCCAGCGTTTCGCTGTCCATGCCGCAACCGTCGTCCTCCACCGCCAGCAGAGCGCAGACCCGGCCTTCGCACGCCTGCTCGCCCGCCAGCCCTTGGCCTCGGTCCGGCGCCACAGACCCCGTGGAGATGCGGATGGTGCCTCGGTCCCCGATGGCGTCGCGCGCGTTCACGACGAGGTTCGTGAGAACCTGGTCCAGCAGGGCTGGATCCATTCGGACGGCGCCGGCCGCCTCGTCGGGCGTCCAGTCGAGGGCGATCGACTCCGGCAACAGGGCGCGCAACATCCCGAGAGCCTCCTCGACGGTGTGGTTGAGTTCCACCACGCGCGACTCCGTGGCCTGTCGCCGACTGAACGCCAGCAGCTTCCGGGTCAGCGCGGCGGAGCGCTCCGCGGCCTTGATGATCTCCCGCAGCGGCACCCGCAGGGCATCGTCCTCCGGCAGCTGCTCGAGGGCGAGGGCCGCCTGGCCCAGGATCACTCCCAGCATGTTGTTCGAGTCGTGCGCGAGGCCTCCCGCCAGCCGGCCGATGGACTCCATCTTGGACGCTTGCGCCATCTGGGCCTGCATCTCGATCTCGCGCGTCACGTCGCGCTTCACGGCCACGAAGTGCGTGATCTCGCCGCTCGCGGAGCGAACGGGCGAGATGGTGGTGTCCTCGTGGTAGATGCTTCCGTCCTTCCGGCGGTTGACGAACCGGCCCTCCCAGGTTCGTCCCCCCAGGATCGTCGCCCAGAGTTCGCGGTAGAACGCCTCGTCGTGGACGCCGCTCTTCAGGATGGACGGCTTCCTGCCGAGGGCCTCTGCCCGGCTGTAGCCCGTCGTGCGCTCGAAGGCTGGGTTGACGTACTCGATCCGGCCTTCGACGTCGGTGATGAGGATCGTCTCTCCGGCCTGCTCGACGCCCGCCATGAGTACCCCGCGCTCGGTCGCCACACGGTTCGCCGCCGTGACGTCCTCGATGACCGCCAGCAGGTATTCGGGGCCGTCATCGTTGCGAGAACACACGACGGTGACCTTCGCGAGGAAGGTTCCGCCGTCCTTGCGGAGATGCCGCTTCTCGATCGTGTACTCCTCGATCTCACCCAGCAGCAGCCTCCGGTGGAGCTCCTCCTCCATCGCGAGGTCGTCGGGGTGGGTGACGTCGCGCCAAGAGAGCCGCAGCAGCTCCTCGCGGGTGTAACCCAGCATCCGGCAGAGGCTGTCGTTCACCTGCAGCCACCGCGTGTCCGGGGACGAAACGGCCATCCCCAGCTTCTGGCGGTCGAACAGCAGCCGCGCGCGCTCCTCGGCCTTGCGCAGCGCGGTCACCGCCTCGGAACGCTGGATCTCAGCCCCCACACGCTCGGCGAACGCAGCGAACAGCCGAACCGCCGCTTCGGGGTTCGCCTCGTACACCTTGGGATCGGCAGCCAGGAGCACGCCCAGAAGGCCACCTTCGGAGTCGCGGAGCGGCGCGCCAAGAACCGATCCCGAGCCCGCCAGGGTCGCCAAGGGGTCCTCCGGGTGCCTCGCCAGGGCGTCCGCGACGACGGTGGTCGATCCACGGCGAAGGACCGCCTCGGCCACCGACCCTTCGAGGACGATCCGCTCCGGCACGGCCCCCTCGGGGCTGCACCCGAGCACGCGAAGGCAGCCCTCCTCGGCCGCGATGCGTGCGACGACGGCGCAGTCGGTGCGAAGCGCGGCGGCCAGCCGGCGGCAGGCGAGGGCGTAGAACCCGTCGCCGGACTGGTGGGCGAGGCGGGTGGCCAGATGCCTCAGGGCCTCGTCGATCCGGTAGCGGTCGCTCACGTCGCGCAGGATGACCAGCACCGAGGGACGCCCCTCGTAGGGGATCCGCACCGCCGTGAGCTCCAGGCGGACGGGCGTGCCGTCGGCTCTGCGGAAGAGGGCCTCGATCGGCGGAACCGACGCGCTCTCCGCACCCTGCAGCCACTCCGCCACCTTGGCAACCCAGTCCGGCATGGCGCAGTCCACCACGGCCAGCCCGACCGGATTCCAGCTCTCGTCGCCGGACAGAAGCCTGCGCGCCGCGCGGTTGACGAACGCGAATCGCCCCTCGGTCGCGACGAAAACCCCGTCCGGCGAGGCCTCCACCAGCCGACGGAACCTCCGCTCGCTCTCCTGGAGCGCCCTCTCCGCGGCCCGCCGCTCCGTGATGTCGTCGAACATCGCGAACGAGCCGAGGAACTCGCCCCGTTGTCCGACCAAGGACCGCGCCGAAGCCAGGGTCCACAGCTCCGAGCCGTCCTTCCGCCGGAACCGCCTCTCCGACACGTCGTCCAGACCCTGCTTCCGCCGGCTGTTCAGTGCTCGGTAGGGCCCGATGTCCTCGGGGAAGAAGAACTCCCAGACCTCTCTTCCCAAGACCTCGTTGACGGCGTACCCGAGCATCGACGCCATCCGCTGGTTGATGTACACCGTTCGCTGCTCCGCATCCAGCACCCACACCCCTTCGTTGGCGCCCTCCACGAGCCACTCGAAGAACTCCGCCGTGCCCGGCAGTGCCCAGAACCGATCCGGGACGACCCGTGGCTCC
>DPBN01000415.1 GCA_003516955.1 Armatimonadota bacterium
CAGCGAGAAGGCTTACGTGTGGTTCGCGCCGATCCCCAACCCCGGCGTCAAGGCCGTCCTCGTCGACCGCGTCATCCTGGTGCCGACCGGGGGCTCCGCTCAGTAGTGCCAGTCGACGTCGAGCGCCTGCTTGGCGTGGCGCTCGATGTACTCGCGCCGAGGCTCGACCTTGTCGCCCATCAGCTTGCTGAACAGCATCTCGGCCTCGTACTCGATCTCGGAATCGAGCCGAACCTGCACCAAGCGCCGGTTCTCGGGCGACATGGTGGTCTGCTCCAGGTCCTCGGCGTTCATCTCGCCCAGTCCCTTGAAGCGGGTGACCATCACGTTCTTCTTCTTGATGTTGCGGAGAATCTCCTCGAGCTCCGCCTGGTCCGCGGCGTAGTACCGCTCGTTGTTGCCCACCTTGACCACGAAGAGCGGCGGCTGGGCGAGGTACACGTGCCCAGCCTCCACCAAGGGCCTCATGTAGCGGAAGAAGAACGTGAGGAGGAGCGTGCGGATGTGCTCTCCGTCCACGTCCGCGTCGGTCATGATGATGACCTTGTGGTAGCGCAGCTTGGAGAGGTCGAAGTTGGTCTCCTTGCCGTTCCCGTTCCCGTTTCCGTTCTCCGAGTCGTCGGAGCCCTTGCGGCCCACGTTCACGTCGATCCCGACGCCCAGGGCGGCGATCAGCGACTTGATCTCCTCGTTGTCCAGCGCCTTGTCGATGCGCGCCCGCTCGACGTTCAGAATCTTGCCCCTCAACGGAAGAACGGCCTGCGTCATGCGGTCGCGGGCTCCCTTGGCGGAACCGCCGGCGGACTGGCCCTCCACAAGGAACAGCTCGCACTTGGCGGGATCCTTGCTGACGCAGTCGGAGAGCTTGCCCGGCAGGCCGAACGTGTCCATCGCCGACGACCGCTTCACGGCCTCCGCCGCCTTGCGGGCGGCCTCCCGCGCGCGCTGGGCGACCATCGCCTTCTCCACGATCCGCCGCGCGATCGAAGGATTCTCGTCGAGGTAGGTGCCCAGGGATTCGCCGACCATCGAGGCCGTCAGGCCCTGGACCTCGGGCGTGACCAGCTTCACCTTGTCCTGGCTGTTGTAGCTCGGGTTCTCCAACCGCAGCGAGATCACGGCCGTAAGACCGTCCCAGAGGTCGTCCGACGTGAAGTTCGGGTCCTTCTCCTTGAGCAGTCCCTGCTTGCGGGCGTACGAGTTCACCACTCGGGTCAGAGCCTGGCTGAACCCCGACACGTGCGTGCCGCCGTCCGGCTGGTGGATGTTGTTCGAGAACGCCATCACCGTCTGGTTGTAGCCGGAGTGGTACTGCAGGGCGACCTCGATCTCGGTGGTGTCGCGCCTGGCCCGGAAGTAGATGACCGGGTGCAGCGCCTCCTTCCCCTCGTTGAGGTCCTCCACAAGCTGCGGGATGCCGCGGCTGTAGTGGAACGTCTCCGACTGCTCGGGATCCGGCTCGCAGACGAACTCGAACACGACCTGCGGGTTCAGGTAGGCCAGCTCCCGAAGGCGGCTCTTGATCACGTGCACGTCGTGCTTCGTTTCGGTCAGAACCGTCGGGTCCGGCTTCCAATGCGTGCAGGTTCCCGTGCCCTCCGCCTCGCCGACCACCTCGACCGGCGTCACGGGCACGCCGCGCTCGTAGCGCTGGCGGTGCAGCTTGCCGTCGCGCTTCACCTCGACGACGCACCACTCGGAGAGGGCGTTGGTGCAGCTCACTCCTACGCCGTGCAACCCTCCGGAGGTCTTGTAGCCTCCGCCGCCGAACTTGCCGCCGGCGTGCAGCTTCGTCATGACGATCTCGAGGGCCGACACGCCGTACTTCTCGTGGATGTCCACCGGGATTCCGCGGCCGTTGTCCTCCACGGACATCGACTGGTCGGCGTGGAGGGTGGTTCGGATCAGGGTGCAGTACCCCGCCAGGGCCTCGTCGACCGAGTTGTCCAAGACCTCCTTGAACATCTGGTGCAGGCCCCGCTTGCCGTTGTCGCCCACGTACATTCCGGGGCGGCGGCGCACGGCCTCCAGACCCTCCAGAACCTGGATGCTATCCGCGTTGTAGGAGCCTTCCACCAGCTCTGCGGAGGTCTCCGGCGTCGGTTCTTGAATGGGCTCGTCCTGGCGATCGTGGTCTGGCATGGGTCGTCCGTGAGCGGCAGGGAGGGGCCGCTTCAGGTTCGAAGTATACCCGGAAGGGGCTTACAGAGCCCGGACCACGAGCGCCTTGAGCTCGGTCATCTCCTCGTAGGCGTAGGCCACGCCCTCCCTTCCGAAGCCGCTCTGCTTGACCCCGCCGTAGGGCATGTTGTCGAAGCGCAGCGTCGGGTAGTCGCCAACGACGACCCCGCCGACCTCAGCCTCGCGGAAGAACCTCTCCGCGATGGCGAGGTCGCGCGTGAAGACCCCGACGTGGATGCCGTACCGCGACGCGTTCACGGCCCGGATCGCCTCGTCGGCGTCCTCCACCGGCCGCAGGGTCAGCACAGGGCCGAACACCTCCTCCTGCGCGAGCCGACAGCCCGGAGGAACGCCCTCCAGAAGGGTCGGCTCCACGGTCGCGCCCTCGCGGCGGCCACCGCAGAGGAGGCGCGCGCCCCCATCCACGGCCTCTTGAATCCACTCCTCGACCTTTCGGGCGGAGGTCTCGTCGATCAGGGGACCGCACACGGTCTCCCAACGGGCAGGATCGCCGAACGGGCAGTTCCGCGTGGCCCGGATCAGGCGCTCCCGCAGCTCCTCGTACACGCAGCGCGTCGCCAGAACCCGCTGCACGGCGATGCACACCTGGCCGGCGTAGCCGTAGCCACCCGCGACGATCCTTCGGACCGCCCAGTCCAGGTCCGCGTCGTCCATCACGACGGCGGCCGCATCGCCGCCCAGCTCGAGGGACACACGCTTGCGCGCCGCCAGCTCCTTCAGCCGCCACCCGACGGCGGGGGATCCGGTGAAGCTGACCATGCCAACCCGAAGATCGGTGGCCGCCCGCTCGGCGACGTCCGGAGGGCACGCCACCGCCTGCAGCGCGCCCTCGACAGGCCCCGCCTCCAGCACGAGCTCCGCCAACGTCAGCGTGGACAAGGCCGCCTGCCTCGCCGGCTTCAGGATCACCGGGTTGCCCGCGGCGAAAGCCGGCGCCAGCTTGTGGGCCGCCAAGTTGAACGGCCAGTTGTAGGGCACGATGGCCAGCAACGGACCGATCGGAAACCGCTCCACCCTGCCGACGTGCCCGTCCCCTCGCGGATCCAGGTCCAGAGGGTGGACCGTGCCGCTGGGAGCGGAAAGCAGGTCCGCGGCGAACTCGAACGTGAGCGCCAACCGGTCGACCTCCGCCTCGGCCCAGGCCACCGGCTTGCCGATCTCGCGCACCAGCAGTCCCGCCAGCTCG